>CBCPNE010000107.1:0-28290 GCA_965120435.1 uncultured Clostridia bacterium | reverse complement strand
GGACATAGGCGGAAGGACTATCTCCGTTTTAAGCGGAATAGCAAAGCACTACACGCCTGAAGAAATGGTGGGCAAAAAGGTGGTGGTGGTCACCAACCTGCCCCCGCGCGAGATGAAGGGATTGAGGAGCGAGGGTATGATTGTGTGCGCTGAAGCTCCTGACGGAACGCTCTCGCTCGTCTGCCCGGAAAAGGACGTACCCTCAGGGAGCGTGCTTTCGTGAACTTTATAGACGTACACTGCCACCTTACTGGCGGCGAGTACGGCGATTTGTCCGCCCTTATGGACAGATTACAGTCTGTCGGCGTAAATAAGGTGATAACCGCGGGATTTGATTTGCGCTCCTCTGAAGAGGGCGCCCGCATTGCGGAAAAGTACCCGATAGTATATTTTACCGCGGGCTTTCATCCCACCGAACTCAGGAAGTACCGCGAGGGCGACCTTGCGGAGATAGAAAAGCTGCTCTCCCACCCTAAGTGCGTTGCGCTGGGGGAGATAGGTCTTGACTATCACTATGAGGACACGGACAAACCCCTGCAACACCGTCTGTTCGTCAGCCAGCTGGAAATAGCCGCAAGCGCGGGTATGCCCGTGCAGATACACAGCCGCGACTGTGCGGAGGATATGTATCAGACGCTCTCGTCCCGCAGGGACCTCCTGAAAAACGGCGCGCTGATGCACTGTTATTCACATTCGGCCGAACTTGCGGAAATGTTCGCCGCCCTCGGCCTCAGTTTTTCCTTCGGCGGCACTTCAACGTACAAGGGGAGCAAGCGCGCCCGCAAGAGCGTCTGCGCGCTGTCGGCGGATAAAATTCTTACGGAGACGGACAGCCCCTATCTCCCCACGGAGAGCAGGCGCGGACAATTCCCCAACACGCCTGAGAGCATACCGGAAATCGCGGCCAACCTCGCCGCGCTCAAACAAATGGAAACGGAACGGTTTGCGGCGGCAGTATGGGATAACGCCCATACGCTCTTTCCCCGCCTGAAAAACTGAAAAGGGCCGCGCATATGCGGCAAATACCGTATTTTACAGACAGCCGCGCGTCTGCGCACTGCGATGATTTGCTATGAAAAAGGGTCTTACTTTCGCCTATGAATTTGGCGACAATATCTATATAAATCTTACAAACCGCTGTTCCAATGCCTGCACGTTCTGCGTGCGCAACGGCAAGGACAGTTATTTTGGAAACAGTCTGTGGCTGGAGCGCGAACCCTCTGCGGAGGAAGTGCTTGCCTCCGTCCCGTTGAAAGCTTACGGGGAGGCGGTTTTTTGCGGCTTCGGTGAACCTACGGAAAGGCTGGAAGTTCTTCTCGCCGTTGCGGACGGGCTGAAAAAGCGCGGCTTTAAAACCCGTATAAACACCAACGGTCAGGGCAGCCTCATAAACGGAAGGGATATAACGCAGGATTTTGTTGGCCGCATAGACGGGGTGAACGTCAGTCTAAACGCGCCGTCGGCCGCCGAATACGACGCCGTCTGCAAGAGCAGGTTCGGAGAGAAAGCCTTCCCCGCGCTTTTAGACTTCGCTGCAAAGTGCGCCGCCCGCGGAATTTTCACCGAACTTTCCGTGGTGGACTGCATCGGCGACGAAAAAGTCAGTCGCTGCGCCGCTCTTGCGGAGTCGCTCAGACTGCCGCTGCGCGTCCGCCCTATGATTTACGACAGCTGAAAGAGCGGGGCGGCGGCAATTTTGCCGCCGCCCCTCAATCTTTTGTAAGGTAAACGCGTTTACTGTTATAAGTATCTGCGGAAGAGTTGTTTTTATTCCGCTTTTCAAGAGGCAGATTATGGAAGATAAAAAGGTAAAAGAGCTGCTGCTTGCGCACGGCTTCAGATTCAAAAAACAGTTCGGGCAGAACTTCATAACGGATGAAAATCTGCTCGCCTCCATAGTGGAGGGGTCGGGCGCGGACGGCGAAAGCGTGGTGGTGGAAGTCGGCTGCGGTGCGGGAACGCTCACCCGCGCCATAGCAGGGCGCGTAAAAAAGGTCGTCGCCTTTGAGATAGACCGCGAGCTTGAACCCGTGCTGGCCGTCACCCTCTCCGGCATAGAGAACGCCGAAGTGGTGTTCAGGGACTTTATGAAGGTTGATATGCGCGCCTTTGAGGAGGCAATGCCCCCCTATGTCGTGATAGCCAACCTGCCGTATTATATAACCACGCCGCTCGTAATGAAGTTTGTAGAGCAGGCAAAAAAATGCCTGTCCCTCACCGTTATGGTGCAGGAGGAGGTTGCAGAACGCTTCTGTGCAACGGCGGGAACGGCGGAGTACGGCGCCGTCACCGCGTCCATCGCCCTGCGCGGAAACTGCCGCATAATAAAGCGCGTGCCGCGCCATATGTTTTCGCCCCGCCCCAATGTGGACAGCGCCGTAGTCAGAATAGACATCGTGGACGGCAACGTGCCCGTAAAGGACGCGGCAATGTACAAAAAGGTGGTGCGCGCGGCCTTTTCCTCCCGCAGAAAGACGCTTGAAAACAACCTTATGCAGGCGTTTAAATTGACAAGGGAGCAGGCGCGGGAAATTCTGTCGTCCTGCGGCATAGATTCTATGGCGCGCGGGGAAGAACTCCCGCCCGCCTCGTTTGCCGCCCTCGCCGACAGACTGAGCGGACAACCCACCGCCGCCGCGCCATAATCTGACAATTTTTTTGCATACGGCACCGTTCTATGCGCACAGACCTCCGCATACATTAAGGTAAACCTGAAAAAAGCGGAGGCTATGTGAATGAACCAGGAACTTGAATATGCCCAGATGCTTGAAGTGCCTGTCAGCACGGTGAGCGTGGTAAAGAAGAAGAGCGTCTTTAAAAGACGGCCCAGGGAGGAGGAAGAGGATAACCTTAAAGAACAGGTCGTGGACAGCGTAAACGAGCGCATGGGCGACTACGTCTATGCGGAGGACCTCTCCGTTCCGCCCAAGCCTGAAAAATCTGCCTTTGCCGCAACTCTGAGCGACAAATCCGGCAAGATTTTGATGATAGAGATTGTGGCGGCCTGCCTTCTGGCGGTCGGCATATTTCTCACCAACGTGTTTATGCCCAACAGCGCCATAAATACTTTTATAACCTCTCTCACGCAGGAGAGTACAACGGAGGCGGCCTATACGGATTTTGAGCTGAACTCCGTAGTTTCCGACCTTTCCGACGCGGAAGTTTCCGTATCGGATTCCGGGGTAATAACCTTCACCGCTGAGTGCGCCGTCTATCCCGTTACCAACGGCGAAGTGGCAACCGTAACAGAACTTGAAAGCGGCGGATATTCCGTAGAGATTGCGCATACGTCCTCTTTCCGCAGCGTAATGAGCGGGCTCACTCAGGTATATTACGAGCCAGGCGATACGGTGCTGGGCAACATACCCGTGGGGTATTCCGACGGCTCGCGCGAGGTGTCCGTATCAATGTATAACGACGGAGAACTTTTGAATTGTTACACTTTAAGCGGAACAGTTCCCGTCTGGAATTCGTAAAAATTACCGTTCACCCGCTGTTCATAGCGGTCGGGCTGTTGAGCGCGCTGTTCGGCGGACTTCCGATATTCGTAATATATACGCTGACCGCGCTCATCCACGAGTGCGGTCATATATTTTGCGCGCACAGAATGGGCTTTGTCTGCAGCAGAATAAGGCTCACGCCTTACGGTGCGTCCGCCGTGTGTGAAATAGACGGCATTTCCCCGTCGGACGAGGTAAAACTCGCGCTTGCAGGGCCGCTAGTCAACGCCGCCCTGTGCGTTGCGCTTGCAGGGCTGTGGTGGTTTTATCCCGTAACTTACGCCTATACGGATATACTTATGCAGGCAAACGCCGTAATGCTCGCCGTAAATCTGCTGCCCGCCTACCCGCTCGACGGCGGCAGGGTTGCAAGGTGTGCGCTTACAAAACTGTTCTCCGCGCGGACGGCAAACATAATAATGCGCTGCGCGGCCGTACTGTTTGCGGGCGCTTTTGCTGCGCTGTTCTTCCTCACAGACCTCGGCTTCACCTGCATAATGTTCGGGGCGTTTCTCGTGCTGTCCGCCTTTGAAAAGCCGCCGCAGGCCGCAAAAATAAATTTTGCCACGCCCGAAAAGAAGAGGCGCGGGCTGGAGATAAAGTACATCTTTACGGACGAAAATCTTACCTATCGGGAGGCGGTCAGGTTTCTCGACGACAAGAAGTATGTAATCTTCCGCGCGGGCGGAAGGGAGGTAACGCAGGACGAACTGTACCTCGGATTTGTGTCCCGCGGAATATACGACAGAGTGTTTGAAATCCAGGACGAAGCTCCTGCCGTAGGGGAGGACGGCTGAAGCCGGCAAAAAAAGGGCGGAGGGCGCAGCGCGTCCCCGCTCTTTAATGCTCTGTATATGTCCTTGCCGCAGGCGGCGGTTTTTTAAGCGGCGGCGCGCCGTGTTATGCGCGCCTTTCCAAAAAACTCTTTGAAAACACTTCGCCGTCAATCCTGCCGTCCAGCACGCATTTTACGGCCTGTACGCCGAGTTCGCACCCCTGCTGAAAGGCCGCGTATGCCGCCGAATAGTCGCAGTCTAGCGTAAATTCCTGCTGTTTGGAGCCGAACAGTCTGCGCGTGTAAGCAAAGTACCGTTTAAGGCAGCAGGCCACGCCAGAAGCGCTAACATATGGCACATACTTCTTAACCGAGTCGCATATGGCGGGGGTGCAGGCTATAACCTTTTCCCTCGGCAGTATGGTCCTGCGGAGCCCGCTCTTTCTGCTCACATACAGTCCAAGGTCTTTCTCATATCTCTGGTGTATAAACGCGCCCCTGTGCGCTTCCTCATACGCGTAGACCAACGGGTGTACGCTGCTGTCTAACGCGTAGTGCGTTGCCCAGCCCGCCGCATAGGACCTGTCGCCCTTTGAAATGGCGTCAAACAGTTCGGCCGCGGGCGCGCGGTGCAGCAGTCTGCCCAGATTGTTCTTGAAGCTCAGTCCGTAAAAAAAGAATATGTCGCCGCCCTGCGCTCCCAGCAGGTACAGCGGTCTGTCCGTTACGGCCTTTCCGTATTCGCCGTCCAGCTTTTCATATATCAGTTCTGCGGCAATCATGTGTGTAAAAAAGTCGGGCATAATATAATTTTCTCCCTTTTACACATAAAAATACGCTGTCTGCCCGCCGCTTATGCTCACATTCCTTCGCGTTTAGCGTAGAAGAGGTACTGCTGCATATATCCCGCGTCGCTGCCGAACAGTCCGCAAAAGTAGGCGTTTATCCTGTTTCTGTCCTTAAGCTGTCCGCCGAAGTCCTCTCTGTACAGTTTTTCAATCCAGGTGTCCACGGGGAAACATTCCCTCCGCCCGAACCCGAACAGACTTATGCAGTCGGCAACCTTCGGCCCTATGCCCGTATATGTCATAAGCTCGCTTTTGAGTCCGGAAGAGGGGAGGGAATACAGTCCGTCTATGCCCTCCTTTGCTATGCGTGCAGAGGTCTTTGCAAGGTATTCGTCGCGGTAGCCCGCGCCCAGCTCCCTGTAAAATTGCGGTGGCACGGAGGCGAGCGCCGCAGAGGAGGGGAAGGCGTGGTATTTCTCGCCCATAAATTCCCTTTCCTCGCCCAGGGCGTTGCATATGCGCTCTATAATGCCCTTTATGCGCGGGATATTGTTGTTCTGCGAAATTATGAAGGAATAAATCATCTCCTCGGCGTTCTGGTTAAGCAGCCTTATTCCCTTGCCGCGCTCCGCCCCGCGCTCAAGCAGGGGCACGCCGAAGCTTCTCGCCCGCATATTTATCGCGCCGTAGTCGCGGCCGAGGTCAAAAAAATTGTAGAAGTAGTCGCCGTCGTCGCACTCCACAATCGTCCTGCCGCCCTGCGCGTATATGTAGCAGGCCCTGTCCGCGGAATATACCCTGTACCCGTCGCGGTACGGATAAAAGCGGAAAATCTGTCCGCATTCAAGCACGTCTTCGGGCGAAAAGAAGCTGCCGTCGTAGTCTATCTTCTGCATAAAAATCTCCTCTTATGTACGCCGTAAATTTTATCACCGCGCACAGATTTTGTCAAACGCGGCGCGGCGGCCGCCCGGTCGGTCCGCCGCTATAATAAAATAAATTTTTTGGCGGATAATAACGGTATGCGGGATTTACGGCAGAATATAGACAGAATAAAGGACGTCCTCGTTTCAGGCGACGTCATAACATATGAATTTACCTCGCTGCACGGCAAAAAGTTTGCTCTCATCTATGTGGACGGGCTGGTGGACAAGGTGCAGCTGGGCGAACTTGTGGTAAAGCCTCTGCGCCCTGTGCAAAGCGACGCCGCCATAGAGGAAGTGCGCTCCATCCTCGCCTCCCCCGAAGTAAAGGAGGGCGACGATTTTTCCGTGGCGGTGAAGGAAATCTCTTACGGCGGCGCGGTGCTGCTTGTGGACGGCGAGAGCGAATTTTTTATAATAGGGCTCACAAAGCCGCCGGGAAGGTCGGTTGCCGAACCTCCCACGCAGATTGCCGTCAAAGGGCCGAGGGAGGGCTTTACGGAGGACGTAAAGGTAAACAACGCTCTCGTGAGAAAGCGCCTTAAAACCGACAAACTGCGTATGGACACCGTCCGCGCAGGCAAACGTTCGGACACGGCCGTCACCATATGCTATATAGAGGGGGTGTGCGACAAGTCCCTGCCGGACAAGATAAAAAAGCAGATAGCCTCCACGGAAATAGATATTGTGGCGGACTCGTCGTATATAGGCAGGTTTATTTCGGCAAAGCCGCGCTCTGTTTTCAAACGCTGCGCAACCTGCGAAAAGCCGGACATATTCTGCGCCAAACTCTGCGAGGGCAGGGTGGGGCTGATAGTGGACGGCTCCCCTATAGCAATCACCGTGCCGTATATGCTCGCGGAGGACTTCCAGTCGTCAGAGGACTACTATATTTCGTCCTATCGCGCCACAATTCTGCGCCTGCTGCGCGCCGTGGCGCTCACCGTGGGCGTCATTCTGCCGGGGCTGTATGTCGCGGCACAGCTGTTCAAACTGCAGCTCATACCGTTCAAACTGCTGCTCAATATTTCAAGCTCGGTATCAGGCCTGCCGCTGTCGCCCAGCGTAGAGATGTTCCTTACGCTCTTCGTCCTCGAAGTACTGAACGAGGCCTCCATCAGAATGCCAAAATATGTGGGGCTGGCAATCTCCATAGTGGGCGCGCTCGTCCTCGGCGAAACTGCCGTGTCTGCGGGCATAATCTCCACGCCTGCAATAATTATCGTGGCATTTTCCGCAATCTGCCTGTACGTCGTGCCAGACCTCGTGGAAACTACCGCCATGCTCAGGTGGATATTTCTGATAATAGCGGGCAGCATAGGCACTTTCGGCATAGTGCTGTTCATAGCCTTTTTAATCTGTTATCTCGTCACCGAACAGGCCTACGGAGTGCCGCTGACCGCTCCTTTTTCACCGCTGATACCGTCCGACCTTTCAGACAGCCTCGTAAAGGCGGATATGTATTCGCTTTCGCGGCGGCCAAAGGCGCTTAAAACAAAGGACAGGGTGCGCCTTAAGAGGAAGAGCTGACCCTCCGCGGCGCGTCCGCGCAAAAATCACATACCGTATAGGAGAATTGTTGACAGGAATGAAAAATCAACTTTGCACAAGGCAGGTGTGCTTCATAATGTTTGCCTATCCCGCGGCGGGCAAGCTGCTTATGCTGCCCGCGCTCTTAAGCTATTACTGCGCAAACGACCTCGTGTTCCCCGCGCTGTTCATATACCTTCTGCAAACCGCCGCCGTGTGGGCGGTAGCTTTCGCCTGTTCAAGGACGGACAAAACCTTTTTCGCCCTCGCGGAGGAGGCGTTCGGCAAAGTTGTCTCAAAGATACTTATGTGCCTGTTTGCGCTGTTCTTCTTTCTGGCGGCGTTTCTCCCTATGCTCGAACAGAAGCTGTTCGTTCAGTCAATCTTTTACGACACTATTCCGTCGCTCATACCGTTCCTGCCGTTCTTTATCTTCGCCGTGTATGCGGCGGCAAAGGGCATAAGGAACGCCGGCAGGGCGGCGGACATTGCGCTGCCCGTGTTCTGCGCGGCAATCGCGGCCATTTTTATTATGTCGTTTGCGGAGAGCAATATGGAGTGGCTGCTCCCCGTGCTGCGCCGCCCTGCGTCTGGAATTTTCACAGGGATACGCTTCGGGCTGTATAACTTTACGGACGCCGCCGTAATGCTTATGCTTCTCGGCAGGTTTGAATACAGAAAGGGTGACTGCGCAAAAATCACACTGACGTATTCGCTCGGCGCGGTACTCGTCCTGGTGTTTCTCGCGCTGTTTTACAGTATCTTTTCTACGCTTGCGCCCGACCAGTACTTTGCAATAAGCAAGGTGTCAGTGTTCTTCAACGCCCTGTCCGTCGTCGGAAGAATAGACCTTATAGCCGTATATGCCGCAGAGATATGTATGCTGTTCGCTCTCGCGCTCTGTCTTCAGCTGTGCGTGACGTGTATATGTTCCCTGCTGGGCGTCCGCCAGACGGAGGGCGGCCGGGTCAGCACAGGCTCCGCCGCAGCCTCGCTGGCGGTGAATATCATAGCGGCGGCGCTCGTCATAGCCTTCAATAACAGCTACAGCGCCGTACAGCTTGTGTACGGCAGCTATCTTTGGCCGGTGTTTGCCGTGTTCTCATTCGTGCTGCCGCCCCTTGTATGGGTACTGTACGCCGCCGTGAGAAGGCCGCGCAGGGCGGAGGGGAAGGCGCGATGAAAAGGATTGCTTTCGGCGGCGACGGCGTGCAGAGGGCGGCGCGCATAGTTTTTATACTGATAATAGCCGCAATGCTCTTTCTGTTTTTCACCAATGATTTCGGCCTCGTGGACATTCACAAGACGTCCGTGGTCGTCGCGCTCGGCATAGACGCGGAAGACGGCGGCTACTCCGTCACGGCGCAGGCCGCAGTCCCCACGCCCGCCCAGGGTGAGGGGAGCGCCGCATACACGCAGGTTACGGGCGAGGGTGCGACGGTGGCGGAGGCCATAGACCGGATAAACGCAAAGACGGGTTTTTACCCTAAACTTACCTTCTGCAATCTCATAGTTCTGGGCGAAAGCTGTGAACAGTCAAACATATACCGCGTGCTGGACTTCTTTTACCGCAACGAATATGTTCCGCTCACCGCCCTCGTAGGGATGTGCCGCGGCAGCGCGCGCGGGCTGTTGGGGCAGAAGCCTGCCGACGGGGGAATGTCCTCCTCCGCAATCTCGCGGGCTATGTCGGAAGAACTCCGCAATTCTGCCAACGCCGCCACCGTAAACCTCAAGATGTTTGCGCAGGACGGCGGCTCTGCCTCCGCGGCTTCATATATGCCGTTCATAGAGTTTTCAGACGACGGAAGCGGCGGCACGACGTCCGCCTCGTCAGACGGCTCTTCGGGCGGTTCGGGCAAAAGTTCAGGAGGGGAGGGAACTGCGGAATTCACCTGCCTTACAACGGCCGCCTTTTCGGATGGGGAGTTTAAGGGCGTTCTTGACGAGGACGCATCCTTTGCGCTCAACCTCATAAAAAACAGTATCCGCCTTGCGGTGGTAAACACTGTATATGAGGGCGAAAATTATACGGTGGGGCTAAAAAACAATTATGGCTCGGCCGCGCTGCGCATATCGGGCGGCGTTCCCGTCCTCAGGATAAAATTCAGCGGCCTCGCCCACATTCAGTCGGCGGAAAGCAATCCGTCGTCAGAGGGCGCCGCAAATTCCCACCTCGTGCCGGACGGCGTGCTGGAGGCGGTTTCGGGTACGATAAAGGGCAGACTGCAGTCCCTCACAGACTTCTGCACGCAGAATTCGTGCGACCTCGTCGGCGCGGGCAGGATGCTGTATGAATACGGGGGGAAGTACTACGGGCAGTACAAAGACAATCTCTTTGACGCGATGAAAGTGGAGTACGACGTAAAGATTAAAAGCGTAAGATAAATAAGGCGCGCGGCATAACTGCCGCGCGCCGCGCTTAAAACGCCTGTTCAGTTTTTCCCGTCTCTTCGCCGCTGTCCTCTGTCGGTTCGCCGCCGTCCGCGCTGTTCGTTCCCCCGCCGAGGAATTTATCTACCCCCGCGCATATCAGCAGCGCCAGCGTGCCGACGGACAGTCCGCGCTCGCACACCGCGGCAAAATTCTGCAAAAGATATGCCGCGCTCATCTCGTGTACGCAGGCGTACACGGAATAAAAGATTATACCCGCGCCGTAGGCGATAAGCATAACCGCCCTCGCGTTGTCCTTAAGCACCGTTCTCTTCAGCGCTTCGCACAGCGCCGCGGTGACTGCGGCTAGCAGAATTACGTCCACCCCGTACAGGGCGAAGACTTCGCAGATATTGTTTTCCGTCAATGTTCGCTCCTTCAAAGGGGGAACATATCAAAGATACAGCGCATCGCCCCGCGCCTTACGGCGCGCCGACGCAGATAAAAGCGATATACGCAGTCTATAGGCAAATTCCCCCTTTTTTAAAGATTTTTTCACCCGACGCTTACTTATAATCCCCGTGCGCGGCGCAAAACAATTTCTGCAAAAATAAAGCCGCGTGAAATTTTGTGAAATTTCACATAGAAGTATTGACAGGTTTTTCCGCGGAGCGGCTTTTGAGTTGCCAACGCCGCGCGGTTTGTGTTAAACTCTTTTTTATGAGAATGCACAGAAAGGACAATCTGGAAGAGAGGCTATCGGCCTGCGCCGACATAATGACGGCGGCAGACCTCTCTGAAAAGAATATGAAGAAGGCGGCGCAGATAAAGGACTATATAGATTTTGAAAAGTCCTTCGGCAACAACTCGCCCGTTCACCTTGAAATAGGCTGCGGCAAGGGGGCGTTTGCTGTGGGTATGGCCAGGCTGCACCCCGACATAAATTTTATCGCGGTGGAGAGGGTGTCCAACGTAATTGTCACCGCCTGCGAGAGCGCCAGGGCCGCAGGGCTTAAAAACCTGCGCTTTATAAACTGTCCCGCAGAAGTTCTGCCCAAGTACATAAGGGACGGCTCGGCGTCGCGCATATACCTCAACTTTTCCGACCCACTTCCCAAGCTGGGCTATTCGGCGCAGCGCCTTACTCACCCGCGCCTTCTGGCCATATACAGGGATATGCTTGAAGCGGGAGGGGAGATATGGCAAAAGACGGACAACCTGCCCTTCTTTGAATTTTCGCTCAGAAGTTATGCCGAGGCCGGCTTTGAGGTAACGGAGGTCTGCCGCGACCTCGCCGCGCACCCGTTTGACGGCAACGTCATAACGGAACACGAGGCAAAGTTTATGGCCGACGGCAGAAAGATTTACCGCGCCGTAGCGCGCGTGTGTAAATAGAAAAATGCCGCCAAACGCAAATAAAAAAAGCGCCGTATGGCGCTTTTTTTATTTTGTAAAAAGTTTTACTGCCGTCAGATTATTTCGCAAGCAGGGTGAGTATCGCCTTTATGGCGTGCAGTCTGTTTTCCGCCTGGTCATATACTATGCTGTGCTTGCCGTCTATCACGTCCGCAGTCACCTCAACTCCGCGCGTGGCGGGCAGGGGGTGCATAAACAGCGCGTTGTGTTTGGCGTAAGACATCAGCCCCGCGTCCACCTGATAGGGGGCAAGCGTATGGCGCGCCTCCTCGCTTATGGCGGTGTGATAGCTGTAGCTGCAGGTATATACTATGTCCGCGTCGCGCACGGCCTCTACGGGGTTGTCTGTGAAGTAAATTTTGCCGAGCTGTTCGGCGGATTCCACGTTCTCGCGCTTGAGTCCGTAACCGCGCGGCATCGCGCAGGATACTTCCATTCCGCACTTTACCGCACCTATCACAAAAGAGGAAACAAGGCTCGTTCCCTTGCCCAGCACTGCAAGCTTTACGCCCGCAAGCTCGCCCTTTTTCTCCCATATGGTGAACAGGTCTGTAAGCGCCTGCATCGGCACGCAGTCATCGTTGTTGGAATTTAATATGGGCATTGAGGATAAGGCCGTAAACTCCCTCAGCATCTTTTTGCCTATTCCGCGCGTTATCAGCGCTCCCACGCCGTAGCGCGATATGACGTTGACCACGTCCTTTATATTTTCGCCGGCCTGCATATCCTTGTAGCTGTACGGAAGGTCAACGCAGCTGCCTCCCAGCTGCTGCACGCCTATCTCTATCGCGGAGCGCGTGCGCAGGGAGGTGTCTGCAAACATAAGCGCGATGGCGGTGCCGTGCAGAATCTTCGTCTCCTCGTGCGCCTCAAATTTGCGCTTCAATGCCTTTGTTGCGTATAATATTTCAAAAATTTCCTCTGTGGAATAGTCGGAAAGCCCTATAAGATGTTTCTTGTTCAGGATATAGGACGGGGAATAGCGGTTAATATCCATAAATTTCTTCCTCTTGCGGTCGGGTCAGGTTGCGCCCGCCCGTGTTCTGTAAATAATATATCACACTGCTCGCAATTTTTCAACTGTTAATTTTGCCCTCGTCCGTCCCTGCGTGAATATTCGCACCCGCAGTAGTTCTGGCGGTAGAGGGAGTGTTCCCGCGAGAGTTCGCAGCTTCTTAAGTATCCGCCCCGCTTTTTGAAGTCGCTGTACAGCCACGCGGCTTTCAGGCCCGCGGCCGCCCGCTCCCCTATGGCGTTTATTGCGGAGGCGGACTTCAGCGGGCTTATTGTCAGGGTGGTGGTGAAGTATTCAAAGCCGCCCGCCTCGGCCTCCTTTGCGGTGCGGCCTATGCGCAGCTCATAGCATTTCAGGCACCTCGCGCCGCCCTCGCGCTCGGCTTCAAGTCCCGCGCATATGGTGTAAAATTGCCTCTCGTCGTGGTCGCAGTCCATAAATTCCGCCCAGCCCGTCTCCCGTAAAAGGCGAATCTGTTCGGCCTTGCGCCTTTGATATTCCTCCCCGCCGATGTTTGGGTTGTAGTACAGCACGGTTATGTCAAAGCTGTCCTTCAGTCTTTCAAGGCAGGCGGAGGAGCAGGGCGCGCAGCAGCTGTGCAGAAGCAGTTTTGCCCGCCTTCCGTCCAGCGCCGCAATCACGGATTGCATAAGTTTGTCATAGTCAGGCCTGTTCATATGCACGATTATACCGCTCCGCGGCGCAAAATACAAGCGCAAATAAGGCTCCGCCGTAAATTGCTCCGTTTTGGCGGGGCGATTGATTTTGCCCGATTTTTATGCCCTGCAAAAAAAACAGCCTCTTTTTAATTGATAAAAACTGCGGTTTATGCTATTATATAGCGGTAAACTTCAAAAGTACGGAGTGCTTTATATGGCAAATCTTAAACTTGCCGGGGTAAGCAAGATGTACCCCTCTGGTAAAATGGCGCTTTTCAACGTCAATTTCAGTTCGTCGGACAGCGAATTTATCGCCGTCACGGGCGGTCCCTCCTGCGGCAAATCCACGCTTCTCCGCGTGATTGCAGGACTTGAAGAAAAGACTACCGGCGACATATATATAGGCGACAAGCTCGTAAACGAGGTAGACCCCAAGGAGCGGGACGTCGCAATGGTTTTTTCAAGCAATACGCTCTATCCCGCGCTCACCGTGGCTGAAAATCTGGCTTTCGGCCTCAAGATGCGCAAAGTCCCCCAGGTGGTTTCAGACCAGCGCGTAAAGGCGGTTGCGGAAATGCTCGGCCTCACGGATATACTCTACCGCAAGCCCAAGGCGCTCACCGCCAGGCAGAGGCTGCTCACTACATACGGCAGGGCGATAGTCAGGGAGCCCAAGCTGTACCTTCTGGACGAACCTCTTGCAGGCCTTGACGGCAAACTGCGCGACGATATGCGCAACATACTCGTAAACCTTCAGTCAAGGGTCAAGGGTACGTTTATCTACGCCACCAAACACATCTCAGAGGCGATGAGCGTCGCCACGAGGATAGTCGTCCTCAAGGACGGCTTCGTTCAGCAGGTGGACACGCCCCGCAACCTGTACGACTACCCCGCAAACGCATATGTGGGCTTCTTTGTGGGCAGCCCCACGATGAACCTCATTCAGAACGTAAAGGTAGTTGAAGAGGAAGGGCAGTTCTTTGCCGTGTTCGACGAAATAAAGCTTGCCATACCTCAGAATATTGTCGCCCGCTGGACGAACATAGGCGAATACGCCGGCACGGAAAAGACTGTTATTTTAGGCGTCCGCCCCGAAGATATAGAGTTGGTTGACGGCGAGACGGAGGGAGTAATATCCGGCACCGTCTGCGGCGCGGACAGCATAGACGGCAAGGGCCTTGCTGAAATAGACATATCCAAAAATGCAAGCCTCACCATATTCTGCGAGAGCGCGGCAAAGGGAGCTGTCCATCGCGTAAAGCCCGACCTTACCCGTCTGTACGTATTCGATACGGAAACCCAGCTCACCCTGCTTGAAAGGGACGGCGGCTATATCCCCGATGAAAAGAATTCTGAGGCCGGCTTTGTTCCTCTGACCAAATCTGAAATGGAGGCGACGGAAAAGAAGTTCGCTCCTCCCGAAAAGAAGCCCGCAAAGCGCCGCTGAGCTGTGCGCCGCGCGGCAAATTTAACATTGCTGCATAGTTCAACCCCCGCGGACGCGGGGGTTTAAAAATTTAACCGCAACCTGCGTTTAGCTGCGCGGGCGACGGGTAATAATTAACTGTACTTATATGTGGGATACAATTTTAGACGCGTTTCTGGACACGCTTAAAATATTCCCGTTTATCCTGATAATATATATACTGATAGAACTGCTTGAACACAAGACGTCGTTCATACAGGACAGGGAAAGGCTTCAGGGCAACTTCGCTCCGCTCATCGGCGCGGCGACGGGAATCATACCGCAGTGCGGTTTTTCCGTTATGGCGGCAAAGCTTTACGACAGGGGGCTCATACGCACGGGCACCCTGCTCGCCGTGTTCATCGCCACTTCAGACGAAGCCCTTATCCTTCTGCTGTCTGAAATGTCAAAGGCTTCAGAGGTGGTTCCGCTGATAGTCATAAAGCTCGCAGTGGCGGTACTCGTTGGCTACGGGGCAAACCTCTTCGTGCGGGATGAAGAGGCGGAAGGGCTTCCCCTTTCGGGCGGGGACGTACACGCCTTTTCCTGCGGCAGGGAACACGACGGCAAGAGTCAGGCTCACGTCTATTTTCTTGACCCGCTTCTGCACTCGCTCAAGATAACTTTCTACGTACTCATAGTAAACATAGTACTCGGCTGCGTCATCTGCTCTGTCGGGGAGGACGCAATCTCTTCCCTCATAATAGGCGGGCCGTATTTCCAGCCGCTTATAACTTCGGCCATCGGGCTGATACCAAACTGCGCCGCAAGCGTGATAACCGCCACCGCCTATATAAATGACGCTATAACATTCGGCAGCTGCGTGGCGGGACTGTGCGCAAACGCGGGGCTGGGCTTTGTAATTCTGTTCAGGAACACCAAAAAGCTGAAGCGCAACATCGCGCTCCTCGCCGTGATATATGCGGTGAGCGTGGCCGCGGGCATAGTTATCAACAGCATAGCCGTGCTTGCCGCCTGAAAGGCTGGGCGCTTAAAATAACGGAAAAAGCTGCAAAAAAATATTTGACAGGCCGTCACGGCTCTGCTATAATGGTAAAGCTTTCCGCAAAATGTGCGTAAGGCAAATAAGTGCGCAGGCGAAGGAGGGTAGTAAAAGGTATGTCCACTATACGGGTTGGCGAAAACGAATCCGTTGAAAGCGCTATCAGAAGATTTAAAAGAAAGTGCTCCCGCGACGGAATAATCGGCGACCTCAGGAAGAAGGAATATTACGAATCCCCTTCCGTAAAGAGGCGCAAAAAGGCTGAGGCCGCAAGAAAACGCAATAAAAACTGAGTAAAAGGTCTGGTTGACGGTATTATGTCGGCCGGATTTTTTCATTTTATAAAAAGTCGTTTTATGGCGGAAAAGGAGTTATTATGGAGACAATCAAAAGCATTGCACGTCAGGCAAAACAGCGGCTGAAAAATAACTTCTGGGAAAACTGCAGAACAGATTTACGGCAGGGAGAGATACAGGCGAAAAACTTGGGGCTCAACGAAAATAAGGTAAAAAGTTATCTCGGCGGCAAGGTTCACCGCGAAATCCGCGGCGAAACGCCGGACGCGTTCTACCTGAAAGTCAAGGCAATGCTTGACGAATACGGCGAGGTTTCAGACGCCATCGGACGGCTTACGGACAGAGAGTATTACGACGGTCTGAGCTATGAAGAAAAACAGCGGTACACGCTGGAACTTTCCGCAAAGTATCTTGCCGCGCTTGAGCGGTACAGGCGGGAAAAGGAATACGGCGACGTGGGCGCGGGGCAAGAGCCCCGCGCCCTCACTCTGTGCAATCCTGCGCGGGGCGCGGCGCAGCCGGCGATACGCCGTCGGAAAGACGGGCGATATGCAAAATTTGTCGGTCCCGCCTTTTGTGCCCTCAAAAAATTGTCTTTCGTGCTGCGCTGTGCTATAATTGACGGGATGGACGATATACTTGAAAAACTTAACCCCGAACAAATAAAACCCGTCTGCGACACGGAGGGCGCCGTGCTGGTGCTCGCCGGCGCGGGCAGCGGAAAGACGCGCGTTCTCACCTCGCGCATAGCCTACATACTGCGGCAGGGGCTGGCCTCCCCGTGGGAGATTCTGGCCATAACTTTTACAAACAAGGCCGCCGCGGAGATGAAGGAGCGCGTGGGCGCGGTGTGCGACGACTGCTCAAAGATGTGGATATGCACCATTCACTCGATGTGCGTGCGCATACTGCGCAGGTTCACGCAGGAGGCAGGGATAAAGCCAGACTTTTCCATATACAGTGAAACCGAGCGCAAAAACATAGTAAAAAAGTGCCTCAAAGACCTCGACTTTGACGACGAGAAGATGCTTAAGAACGCCAGGTTCCACATAGGCAACGCCAAGATGCTCGGCCTTGACCCCGACCAGTACCTCAGAAAGCACGCGCACGAACTGCATATGGACGACTATATGCGCGTCTACGAACGGTATGAAGCCCGCCTTAAAGAGAACAACGCGCTCGACTTTGACGACCTGCTTCTGTACACCCTGCGCCTTCTCCGCAGGGACAAAGAGGTGCGCACCTACCTCTCTGAAAGGTTCAGGTATGTACTCGTGGACGAATTCCAGGATACCAACGCCGTTCAGTACGACATTATAAAGCTGCTCACGTCCGTACACGGCAATCTGTTCGCCGTGGGCGACGACGACCAGTCCATATACGGCTGGCGCGGGGCGGAAATAGAAAATATTCTCAGGTTTGACGACGACTTTCCCGATGCAAAGGTCTATAAGCTGGAGCGCAATTACCGCTCTACGGGAAGTATTCTCGGCCTTGCCAACGACATAATAAAGCACAACTCAGGCCGCCGCGGCAAGACGTTGTGGACGGACGAGGGGGAGGGCGAAAAGCCGCAGTACTTTGCCGCCGAGGACGAACTTTCAGAAGCTCTCTTTGCCGCGCGCACGATAACCGACCTCGTGGCGGGCGGAGATTACAGTTATTCAGACTTTGCCGTCCTAATCCGCATAAACGCGCTCACGCGCTCGTTCGAGCAGGAATTTTCCAAATACAATATTCCCTACAAGGTGTTCGGCGGCCTGAAGTTCTTTGAGCGAAAGGAAATAAAGGACGTTCTCGCCTACCTTCGCCTGATAGCCAACCCCTACGACAACGAGGCGCTCACCAGAATAATAAACGTACCCCGCCGCGGCATAGGCGGCAGAACGCTGGAGGTGATGGAGGAGTACGCCAAAGCAAACGGGCTGTCGCTCTACGACGCCGTTATAGACAGTGAAGAACTTCCCTTAAACGCGGGAATGAAGTCCCGCCTCAGGGAGTTCGGCAGCCTTATCAAGGAACTTGTAATATCCGCACAGGTCAGCCCTGTAAACAACTTCGTGCGCGAGGTAATAACTTCCTCCCGCCTTAAAGAATCCTGCGAGGACGAAAACGACCTTGCCAACATAGACGAGTATATCGCCTCGGTGGACGACTTTTCCCGCCTCAATCCCCAGGCTACCCTCAGCGATTATCTGAGCCAGGTTACGCTGTATTCAGACACGGACGATATGGACGACAGCAACTACGTCACCCTTGCGACAATTCACTCTGTAAAGGGTCTGGAATTCCGCGCCGTGTTCATCGCAGGGCTGGAGGACGGCATAATGCCCTCTTCCCGCGCGGAATCGGAGGGCAGGGAGCTGGAGGAGGAGCGCAGGCTGATGTATGTGGCCATAACGCGCGCAAAGGAGCGGCTGTACTTCACGCGCGCAAAGGAGCGTAACCTCTACGGCAGAAGGGACAGAACGGCCGCTTCCCGCTTTTTAAAGGAACTGTCCGACCGTCTCGGCATAAAGGATACGCCCGTCTACGCGGGCAACCGCTACGGCGGAGACTATACCTACAGGCGCTACGGAGATTTCAGGCCGCGCGGCAACAGATATGAGGAGGACCGCAAAAGCGACTATTCGCGTTCGCTGTACACTTCAGACGAAGGCTATGCGGAGGCGGAAAAGGCGTCCTCTGCAAGCCCCGCCAAATCATATTCACAGGCGTTTGCCTCCGCGGCAAAAAACGTCAGGCCGGCGTCAGGTTACGCAGTGGGTATGAAGGTGCGCCACGCAAAGTTCGGCAACGGAACGGTGGTGGCGATACGCAACGGCGGAGCGGTCATCAACGTGGCGTTCGACGGGCAGGGCATAAAGGAGCTTTCGGCCGCTATCGCCCCGCTCACGATAATAAATTGACCGCGGATATGCCGCAAACAACGCATTTTTACAAGTAAGGTGTTTTTATGGACAGAATGAGAGAGCTTGTGGATACTCTCAACAAATGGGCCCACGAATATTATGTGCTGGACAACCCCTCCGTTACGGACGCGGAGTACGACAGGCTGTACGACGAACTTAAAGCGCTTGAAGAGCTGTCGGGCGTAAGACTTGCAGACAGCCCCACCCGCAGGGTGGGCGGCGAACCGCTTAAAGCCTTTTCGCGCCACGCGCATATCGCCAGGCTTTACAGCCTTGACAAGGCGGTGACGCCTGAAGAGCTGGACGCCTTCTTTACGCGCATAAAAAAGGTTGTGCCCAATCCGGAATACACCGTGGAGTACAAGTTCGACGGGCTCACTATGTGCCTCACCTATGAGGGCGGCAGCTTTGTGCGCGCCACAACGCGCGGCAACGGCGTGGAGGGCGAGGACGTGACGGCGCAGTGCCTCACCATAAAGTCTTTCCCGCTCTCCATATCCTACAAGGGGCGCGCGGAGGTAAAGGGAGAGGCCATAATCCGCCTCAGCGTGCTTGAAAATTACAATAAAACGGCCGCAGAGCCGCTCAAAAACGCGCGCAATGCCGCGGCGGGCGCTATCAGAAATCTCGACCCGTCAGTCACTGCGGCAAGAAAACCTGAAATTTTGTTCTACGACATAAACTATATGGAGGACGGCGCGCCGCCAACTCAGGCTGAATGTTTTGAATGGCTCAGGCGGGAGGGCTTCAGGGTCTTTCCCTATCTCCGCGTATGCGACGGCGGGAACGATGTAAAGGAGGCCATAAACGAGATTGAAGTGGAGCGCCGCAGGATAGATGTGCTCACTGATGGCGCCGTGATAAAGCTCAACGACGTAGCCGCGCGCGAAGTCCTCGGCAGTACGGATAAATTCCCGCGCTGGGCTGTTGCGTACAAGTTTGAAGCGGAGGAGAGCGTGACCACGGTGCGCGAAATAAAGTGGCAGGTGGGCAGAACGGGCAAGCTTACTCCGCTCGCCGTGGTAGACCCCGTGGAACTCGCAGGCGCAACGGTGCGCAGGGCTACGCTCAACAACTACGGCGATATTATCAAAAAGGACGTAAAAAAGGGCAGCAAGGTACTCATACGCCGCTCAAACGAGGTCATACCGGAAATTTTAGGAACGGTGGAGCATACTCACGGCAGCGAGGACGTGCAAAAGCCGACGGTGTGCCCCTACTGCGGCAACCCCCTCAGGGAGACGGGCGCAAACATATTCTGTCCCAACACCTCCTGCCGCCCGCGCGTGGTGGCAAGGCTGGCGCACTTCGCCTCAAAGGACGCAATGGATATAGAGGGATTCTCTGAAAAGACGGCCGAACAGCTTTACGACGGCCTTGGTTTCAGAAATCCGTCAGAGCTGTACTCGCTGGAAAAAGAGCAGCTTCTCGGATTGGACGGCTTTAAGGATAAAAAGGCGGAAAACCTCCTTGCCGCCGTGCAGAAGAGCAGAAACATTCCGCTGGACAGGTTTATTTACGCCCTCGGCATAGACGGCGTGGGCAAGGTTGCCGCCGCCGACCTTGCAAAGGTGTTCGGCAGCGTGGAAAAGCTCCGCCTTGCAGACAGGGAGAGTCTGCTCGCGCTGGACAATATAGGGGAGATTACCGCAGACGGCATAGTCCGCTGGTTTGAAGACGGCGAAAATTCCGCCGAACTTGAAAGGCTGCTCGCCTGCGTTTCTCCGCAGACAAGACAGGTGCGCGAGGGCGGCGTGTTCGCGGGGCAGTTCGTTGTGCTTACAGGTTCGCTCCCGTCCTTCAGGCGCAGCAAGGCGCAGGAGCTGATAGAACAGAACGGCGGCGTGTGCCAGTCCTCGGTCACAGGCAAGACAACTCTCGTAATAGCGGGGGAGGACGCCGGCTCCAAGCTTGAAAAGGCAAAAAAGCTGGGCGTTGAAATTATTGACGAAGCGCGCTTCAAAGAGCTGTTAAATCTTGATTGACCCCGCAATATGCCTCAATTATGTAATTTTTGCGTAAATTTTTTCATCAGAAAACCCGTGCATTTACGCACGGGTTTTTAAGGCAGTCTGTATTCCACGCTGGCGGCGGTTATAAGGCACACATACTTTGCTCCCGCAATAAGAAGCTGGCGGCACGCCTCGTCCGCGGTTGCGCCCGTGGTGAGAATGTCGTCGCACAGCAGCACGGCCTTGTCCTTCACCGCGCCGCGGTCTGCAACTGTGAAGCACGCCCTCAGGTTTTCCGTCCTTTCCCTTTTGGATAGGTTTTTCTGGTCGGCAGTTTCGCGCTTCTTCTCCAGCACGCCTGTAACGGGCAGGTTCAGCCTTTCCCCAATCTCCAGCGCAAGCAGTTCGCTCTGGTTGTATCCGCGCCTGCGCCTCTTCTTTTTCGTGAGCGGCACATACGTTATAAAGTCGCACGGCGGAAGAGCGGCGGCCTTTTTTGCCATAAGCCCGCCGAGGTAACTCTTCAGATACACAGCGCCGTTTTTATACTTGTTTACAAGTTTTGCCCCGCCGTCCCTGTATATGATTGCAGAGGCGGCCATTTTAAACTTCGGCGCGTCGGCCTTACATTCGGCGCAAATTTCAGGTCGTGCGGTCTTTCTGCCGCACACGGGGCACACGGTTTTGTCGTTCAGTTCAACCGTCTGCGCGCAGTTTCTGCAAAGGTTCAGGCCGTCAAATACCTCCGCGCCGCACAGGTCGCAGGTTATATTCAGCGGGAACAGCGCGTCCCGCACTTTTTTTATTGCAGTTTTCAGTTTCATAGCAAAAGGGCGCGGCAAAGCCGCGCCGTATTATCCGAGGTATTTCGCAAGCGCCTGGGCGCGGTCGGTCCTCTCCCAAGGGAGGTCGGGCTTGCCGAAGTGCCCGTATGCCGCCGTCTGAAGGTATATGGGGCGGCGCAGGTCAAGGGTCTCTATGATGGAGTAGGGGCGCAAATCAAATTCACGCACCACAATGTCGGCTATCTCTCCGTCAGACAGCTTGCCCGTGCCGTAGGTGTTCACAAACACCGATACGGGGGAGGATACGCCTATGGCATACGCCACCTGAAGCTCCACTTCGTCGCACAGTCCCGCGGCTACAAGGTTTTTGCATACATACCTCGCCATATATGCGGAAGAGCGGTCCACCTTAGTGGGGTCCTTGCCGGAAAAGGCTCCGCCGCCGTGCGCGCACCTGCCGCCGTAAGTGTCCACTATAATCTTTCTGCCGGTGAGTCCGCTGTCGCCCTCAGGGCCGCCGATTTCAAATCTGCCTGTGGGGTTGATGTAATATCTGGTGTTTTCGTCCAGCAGGTGATGGGGTATCACGCTGTCTATCACATACTTTCTTATGTCGCCGCGCAGCGCGTCCTGATTTACGTTCTCGTTGTGCTGGCAGGAAACAACCACCGCGTCCACGCGCACGGGCGTGCGGCCGTCGTATTCAACTGTAACCTGCGTCTTTCCGTCGGGGCGGAGGTAGGGCAAAAGCCCGCACTTTCTCACGTCTGCAAGCCGCTTGGCCAGCCTGTTCGCAAGGTGGGCGGAGAGGGGCATCAGTTCGTCGGTCTCATTGCAGGCGTAGCCGAACATCATTCCCTGGTCGCCCGCGCCGATAAGGTCGTTTATACCGCCGCCCATTCTGTTTTCAAGCGAGCTGTCCACGCCCATTGCAATATCGGGGCTCTGTCTGTGCAGGGCGAGCGTGATTTTGCAGTTGTCCGCGCGGAAAGAACCGAAAGTGTATCCGATACCGGCCATTATATCGCGCGCAACTTTCTTGTATTTGACCTTGGCGTTGGTGGTAATTTCTCCCATTATAAGTATCTGGTTGTACGCCGCGCAGCACTCTATGGCGCATCTCGCCATATTGTCCTGTGCTAAAACGGCGTCAAGTATACCGTCAGAAATCTGGTCGCACAGCTTGTCGGGGTGTCCTTCCGTAACGCTTTCACTGGTAAAAAGTTTCTTCATAAAATTTCCCGTGTATTAATTTCTGTCCTGTTTAGGGGCTGAAAACGGCTTTTTATCGTCCTCGCATAAAAAAAACTCCGCAGCCGCGGAGCAAAATTTACCATCTATTTACCCCATCGGTACGGCCTTAGCACCTTGCTCTGCAGGTTGCTGTGTGGTCATCGAGCCGTTCTCTCGCACACTCTTTATAGGTTGTACGCTGATTATATCACCGCGCTGTCTGCGCTGTCAAATAAAAACGTCGCTTTAATTGCATTATTAAAAATTTTATTCTATAATATACCTATGGGTTGCACACAATGTCCCGTATCCTGCGGGGCAGACAGGCCCTCGCGCCGGGGGGCCTGCTCTGTAAAGGGGCTGAAAATTGCAAAGTACTATCTTCACCCGTATGAAGAGCCGCCCGTCTCTTTCAGAAACGGCAGCGGCTGCGTATTTTTCTGCGGCTGCCCTCTGAAGTGCAGGTTCTGCCAGAACTATGAAGTCTCGCGCGCGGTGCGCGGCAGGGAGATAACGGCCGCGCAGCTTGCGGATATTTTCAGGGAGCTGGAGGATATGGGGGCGGACAATATCAATCTCGTAAATCCTACCCATTACTGCGCGGAAATCGCGGAAGCATTTTCCATATACAAACCGGGCGTCCCCGTAGTGTACAACACCCACGGATATGAAAAGCCTGAAACGCTTGAACTCGCCTCGGCTTTTACCGATATATGGCTGCCCGACCTGAAGTTCATAAGCAAAGAGCTTTCTGCAAGGTACACCGCGCGCGCCGACTATGCCGACTACGCTCTGCCCGCAATCCGCTATATGGCGGAAAAGCCCGCCGCGTTCGACGGCGATGGCAGGATGTTGTCCGGCTGCATAGTGAGGCACCTGATTATGCCTATGTGCGTGGCCGATTCGGTAAAGGCGGTGCAGTTTGTCGCCACGCTGCCGCGCACGGTGTACTTCAGTCTGATGAGCCAGTACACGCCCTGCGGAGATATAGCCGGCGTCCCCGAACTCGGCCGCAGAATTACTGCCAGGGAGTATAAGGCCGTGCTGTCCGCGGTTGAGGCCGCCGGCCTTGAAAACGTGTTTCTTCAGGATAAGGACAGTGCGCAGCATAGTTTTATTCCCGTATGGGACTACTGAAATAAAATTTTACAGGCAAATATATACAAAATATGTTGGTATCATTCAACAGCGTAAGCTTCGGCTATCAGGGCGGCGCCGTACTTAAAGACGTCACGTTTGCCGTAAACGAGGGCGAACGCATAGGCCTGATAGGCGAAAACGGAGCGGGCAAAACCACTCTTTTGAATTTAATGTGCGGCAAACTGTCCGCGGAGGGCGGCTCTGTTCAGGTAAAGGGCGGCGCCCGCATAGGTTTTCTTGAACAGAGCGGCGGACTTGACGGCGAGGGTACGGTCTATTCGCAGACGCTTGAGGCGGTAAAACCGCAGCTCGACGCGGTAGAACGGCTGTCCGCCCTCTCTGAAAAGCTCTCCGCGGCGGAGTACGGCGGCAGGGAATATGCGGCGCTCTCTTCAAGGTATGAAAGCCTGAACAGGTATATCGCCGCGCACGACTGTTACAATGCCGAAGTGCGCGTAAAGACGGTGCTGGGCGGAATGGGCTTTGCCGACTCATACGAACAGAAAGTCGCAACAATGTCGGGCGGGGAAAAGACGAGGCTCAGGCTCGCCCGCCTGCTGCTGGAAGAACCCGACCTGTTGATTCTGGACGAGCCAACCAACCACCTCGACATTAAAACGCTCTTCTGGCTGGAAGATTATCTGTCCGTATTCAAGGGCGCGGTGATAACCGTCTCCCACGACAGGTATTTCCTCGACAGAACGGCGGCAAGAATACTTGAAATAGAGAATAAGAAGCTGTATTCATACCACGGCAACTATACAAAGTACAAGGCGCTCAAGGCGGAAAGGGTTGCCCTTGAGGTTAAGGAATATGAGCGGCAGCAGGAGGAGAGGGCGCGCCTTCAGGACTATGTGGACAGAAACATAGCGCGCGCCACCACGGCAAAATCCGCCCAGAGCAGGGTAAAGCAGCTTGACAGAATGGAAATACTTGAAAAGCCGTATGTCCCGCCCGCTCCGCCGCGGTTCGGCTTCACCTTTTCAGAGCGCGCCGCAGAAACCGTCATAGAGGTTAAAGACCTCAACCTCGAAGCGGGGGGCAAGCGGCTGGTAACGGGCGGCAGCCTCACAGTAAAGCGCGGGCAGAAGGTTGCGCTCGTCGGAGAAAACGGAGCGGGCAAGTCTACGCTTCTTAAGCATATATTCAAAAACTGCGACGGGGCGGTGAGCCTCGGCAGGTATGTGCGCGCCGCCTTCTACGACCAGGAAAATTCCAACCTCAATATGAACAACACCGTACTTGCAGAGCTGTGGGAGAGGCACGTATCCTCTTCCCAGACGGATATGCGCGCCGCCCTTGCGCGGTGCGGACTTTGCGCAGAGGACGCCGTCAAGCGTGTGGGCGACCTTTCGGGCGGCGAGCGCGCCAAACTCGCGCTGTGCGTGCTGGCGGCGGAAGAGGGCAACCTTCTGCTTCTGGACGAGCCCACCAACCACCTCGACCTCCCCGCCCGCGAAAGTCTGGAGAGCGCGCTGAAAAATTTTGAGGGCACCGTGCTTTTCGTCAGCCACGACAGATATTTCATAGCCGCCGTAGCGGAGCGGATAGCCGAAATCGAGGGAGGCCGCCTCAGCGTATATGACGGCGGCTACGAAGCCTACCGCGAGGGCAAGCGCAGTCTTGCCGCAGAGGTAGAGGCGGAGAGGGAGAAGAGGGCGCGCGCCGAATACGAAGAGGGCAGGAAAGATGCCTTCCGTTCGCGCAGACAGCGCGCCGAAGAGGCGGCCGCGCGTGCGCGCATAAAGCAGCTGGAAAGGGACATAAGCTCTGCCGAAACTGAGGAAGGCGAAATAGAAAGCCGCCTTTCGGACCCCGGAGTTACGGCAGACTACCGCGAGGTTGAAAGGCTTTGCCGCAGACTGGAAGAGCTGAAAAAGATACAGGAAGAACTGTATTCCGAATACGAAAAGCTAATATAATGGGCGCATATTTTGCGCAATTCCGTGAGGTGTATTTATGTCAGAAAGGGATAAAAAGCAATTAAAAAACGAACAGCAGGAAGAGGCTGCCGCGGCGGAGGCGGAGGACAGGCAGGAACACGTCGTGCGCCACACCATTTCCGCTGAAGAGACGTTCACGCTGGCAAAGGACGTGTTCGATTTGCGCTGTTTTTTCAAGAATATATATGCAAACCGCGCGGTAATAGCCCGCAGACTGAATATATTTTCGCTGATATGCAGCCTCATATTTACGATGTTCTACACAGCCTACGCGGTATATGCAGTAATCAACGACTGGATAGAGCTGTTCGGGCTGGGCATTGCTATATTCTGTATGCTCGGCGTGTACGCAGTGTTTGCCGTGCTGTTGATTCTTGCAACGCTGCTTGCGGGCAAAGTCACCACAAAGACTGTAAAAAAGTACAACAAGGCGCTCAAAATATTCAGGTTCTGCATAAGAATTATTTCAATCGCAATGGCCATCATCGCCATTGCCATAAGCGCGGGCTCGGCCGGTTCCGCCGCCATAGCCCTCAAGGCGGTACTCATAATAATCTCCATCATTCTGATTATTATCCAGGCCATACCGCTGCTCTTCGGCGGGTTTGCAAATCTTGCCCGCTGGGCAATCTCTCCCGCAAAGGGCAGGGCGCGCTTTTCGGCCGTGGTAATGGAGTGGTACGGGCTGGTCCGCAGCGGCAGCGGAGAGCGCCGCTCCACCAGCAAAATTTCGCCTAAGTACATAGATGAAATAAACAGCTGTATAGACATCTATCTCATACCGCTGCTCGGAAAGGAGCGCATAACAAATATAGACGCTTCGGATATATATTCGGTCACAGAAGCCGTTCCCGAATCCCTGAGGGAGATTGCAGAAGGCATATTCAAGAGCGTGTTTGAATACGCGGAGGAGTGCGGGTACGTCATTCACAACCCCACAAAATCAATGGAACTCGGCGGCAGTCTTGAAGAGAGGCAGAAGCCCGTTCGCACGCTCAAAAGCAGGCTTATGAAAATAGGCAAAAAGCTCGGCAAGTCCATAGTAAGGTCATACCTTGAGAACGATGAAGACGTATAAAAAATCGCGTTATTTGCGGCATATGTGCCGCCCTGTTTAAAAAAACGCCTCCGCGGCGGCTGCCGCGGAGGCGTTTAAAAATTCAATCAGTATTCAACAAGCTTTGCTATATAAGCTTCCAGCTCGTCAGTCTTTATCCTTATCTGCTCCATCGTGTCCCTGTCGCGCACGGTTACGGTGCCGTCCTCAAGGGTGTCAAAGTCCACCGTTATGCAGCAGGGCGTGCCTATTTCGTCCTGTCTGCGGTAGCGCTTGCCTATGGAGCCGGTTACGTCATATGTCACGGAAAAGTTCTTTGCGAGCCTTGCGTAAAGTTCCTGCGCCTTTTCGGCAAGGTTCTTCTGCAGCGGCAGAATCGCCGCCTTGTAGGGCGCAAGGAAGGGGTGCAGGCGCATAACGGTGCGCACGTCGTTCTTTTCCGCGTCCAGAACTTCCTCGTCGTATGCGTCGGTGAGTATGGCCAGCACCATTCTCTCCACGCCTAAGGAAGGTTCAATCACATAGGGTACGTACTTTTCGCCTGTGGCGGGGTCGGTGTATTCCATACTCTCGCCGCTCTCCGTTTGGTGCTGCGTAAGGTCGTAATCCGTCCTGTCGGCAATTCCCCACAGTTCGCCCCAGCCGAAGGCAAATCTGTATTCAAAGTCGGTCGTAGCCTTGGAGTAGAACACAAGTTCTTCGGGGGAGTGGTCCCTCAGCCTCAGGTTGTCCTCGTTCAGGCCGAGGTCAAGGAGCCAGTCTTTGCAGAAGTTCTTCCAGTAAGCAAACCATTCAAGGTCTGTGCCGGGCTTGCAGAAGAACTCCAGCTCCATCTGTTCAAATTCCCTCACGCGGAATATGAAGTTGCCGGGCGTGATTTCATTTCTGAACGACTTTCCCGTCTGCCCGATGCCGAACGGTACGCGCATCCTCGTGGAGCGCTGCACGTTTTTGAAGTTTACAAATATTCCCTGCGCCGTTTCGGGGCGGAGATATACCGTGCTTGCGCCGTCCTCCGTAACGCCCTGGAACGTCTTGAACATCAGGTTGAACTTTCTTATGGGCGTGAAGTCAGACTTGCCGCACGCGGGGCAGACAATCTTCTTTTCAGCCACAAATTTTTCAAGCGCCTCGTTGTCCATAGACTCAACTTTTACGTCAAGGCCGTGCTTTTTGCAGTAATCTTCCACAAGGTTGTCCGCCCTGTGTCTCGTCTTGCAGTTTTTGCAGTCCATAAGGGGGTCGGAAAATCCGCCTATATGCCCTGAAGCTTTCCAGGTGCGGGGATTCATCAGTATCGCGCAGTCAATTCCCGTGTTGTAAACGTTCTCCTGCACAAATTTTTTCCACCACGCCTTCTTTACGTTGTTCTTGAGTTCCGCGCCCAGCGGGCCGTAGTCCCAAGTGTTTGCAAGGCCGCCGTAAATCTCGCTGCCGGGGAATATAAAGCCCCTGTTTTTGCAAAGCGCTACAAGCTTTTCCTGCGTTACGGCCCTTTTTTCGTCTGCCATAAAATTTCTCCCGG
>CBCPNE010000106.1:0-3621 GCA_965120435.1 uncultured Clostridia bacterium | reverse complement strand
CTGCCGCCTGACAGCGCAAGTCATTACATACGCCTGAATTGTTATAAAAATTTACCGTCGCGGAAATTTCCGCGACGGTTTTTGCGTTATTCGTAAATTTCGCCGGAGGGCTTCCTGTGCTTTCTGGCCCATATACGCATAAAGATTTTTGTTATCTCCACCGCCACAAGGGGGAAGATTGCAAGCGCAAGAACTATCAGGTACTGATACCATTCAAGATATACAAGCTCAAAGAAGTCCATAACTCCGGGCACGAATGACACGAAAATGACTATCAAAAGCGACGCGGCCATTGCGCCGTAGAGGAACTTGTTGTGACCCTGCCCAGGACGGAACACGCTGTCGTAATTGGAGCGCTGGTTTATAGCGTGTACCAGCTGCGCGAGCGAGAGTACAAGGAAGGTCATAGTCATAGCCGTGGCGTGCTTGCTGCCGTCGTCTGCATTGCCGTAGCAGGCTTCGGCTATCCAATAGGCCGAAAGCGAGGCCGCCGTTATAAACAGACCGTGTATCACTATCCTTATAATCACACTCTTTTCAAACAGCGTGCCGCTCTTTACGGGCGGCACCCGCATCACGTTTCTGTCTGCGGGGTCCACGCCGAGGGCGATTGCGGGAAGCGAGTCGGTGGCAAGGTTTATAAGCAGTATGTGTATGGCGAGAATGGGGTCTTCCCAGTTGAAGCAGAACGCAAGGAACAGCGTAAGAATTTCTGCAATGTTGCCCGCCACAAGGAACTGTATTACCTTCTGGATATTGCGGTAGACGCGCCTGCCCTCCCTGACGGCGTGTTCTATCGTGGTGAAATTGTCGTCCAGGAGTATCATATCGGCGGCGTCCTTGGCGACGTCCGTACCCGTGATACCCATCGCCACGCCTATGTCGGCCTCCTTGAGGGCGGGGCTGTCGTTTACGCCGTCGCCCGTCATTGCGGCCACTTCGCCCGTGCGCCTGAGGGACTTGATTATTCTCAGTTTGTCCGCGGGTGAAACCCTTGCGAACACCACGCAGTTTTTTACGGCCTCGTCAAGCTGTTCGTCGGTCATATCGTCCAGCTCCTGCCCCGTCACAACCGTGTTGCCCTTGCGGAAGATATGCAGCTGCTTTGCTATGGCAAGCGCCGTAACCTTGTGGTCGCCCGTAATCATTATTACGCGTATGCCCGCGTCGTGGCAGGTATCGACCGCGCCGATTACTTCCTTTCTGGGCGGGTCAATCATTCCGACCGCGCCGATAAAAGTCATTCCGAATTCTATATTTTCAGTTTCGTCCTCAGGAACTTTTGTAAGCTGTCTTTTTGCAAAACCAAGAACGCGCAGCGCGTCACCGGACATCCTGTTGCAGAGCCGCAGTATCTTGTCCCTGTCCGCTTCCGTCATCTCCTTCACGCCGTTATTCGTGAGAACGTGCGTGCAGAGGGGGAGCATCTCGTCCACCGCGCCCTTGGTGTAGGCTATGAAGCCCTCAGCCATACGGTTTACCGTACTCATCCTCTTGCGGTCGGAGTCAAACGGCTGTTCAAACAGCCTGGGATGCTCCTCTTCATAATCGTCCGGATTTATGCCGAACTTATCCGCAAACAGTATAAGCGCGCCCTCCGTGGGGTCGCCCATCGTTTCGCCGGGGCGGTCGGGGTCCATATTCGCGTTGCCGCACAGCGCGCAGCCGTCCAGAAGGTCCTGCCATATCGCCCTGTGGTACTTTGCCTCAAGGTCCTCCGTCTTTGTGGCGGAGCCCATTTCAAAGTCTGCCCCCACGGCAACGTGGGTCACGGTCATCTTGTTCAGGGTGAGCGTACCCGTCTTGTCGCAGCACACCACCGTTGCGCTGCCCAGCGTTTCAACGGCGGGCAGGCTCTTTACAAGCGCGTTCTTTTTGGCCATTCGTTGCACGCCGAACGCCATTATAATCGTAGCCGTTGCGGGCAGGCCTTCGGGTATTATGGAGATAGCCAGCGATATGCCCAACAGAACGAGTTCCACCCAGCCCCTGCCGCGCACCGCGCCTATTATGACTATGATAAGGCATACAATCACGCCTATCAGCGTGAGAATTTTGCCAACTGAGTTGAGCTTTTTCTTTATAGGAGTCTGCAGGTCGTCCTGGGTTTTGAGCATATCGGCAATCTTTCCGACTTCGGTATTCATTCCCGTGCCCACCACTATGCCGACGGCGTTGCCGTACATCACTATCGTGGACGAATAGGCCATATTCACCCTGTCGCCTATGGGGGCGTCCTCCGCAAGCACGGTGGGGCCGTCCTTGGGGACGGGAACGCTCTCGCCGGTGAGAGAGGCCTCCTGTACAGACATATTGTTGTCGTTTATTATCCTTATATCTGCGGGGACTATAGCGCCGTCCTCCAGATACACAATGTCGCCCGGAACAAGCTCGCTTGCCGGAACTATGCTCTCTTCTCCGTTCCTTAAAACGCGGGCGTTGGGCGCCGTCATCTTTTTAAGGGCCTCAAGCGCGTCCGCCGCCTTCTTTTCCTGAATTACGCCCACAGTGGCGTTCAGTGCTATTACGCAGAGTATGACTATCGCCTCCGCAAGCCCCTCGCCGCCGCCCATATTTTCGGGCAGAAAATAGGTCACGAGGGAGAAGGCCATCGCTATGAACAGAATTATGACCATTATGTCGGAAATCTGTTCCCATATCATCTTCAATACGCTTTTGGATTTAACCTCTTTGAGTACGTTTTTGCCGTACTTTTCCAGCCGCTTTGCCGCCTCCTCGTCGGATAAACCCTCTTCGCTTGTGTCTAAAACCTCTTCGGTTTGCTGATAAGACATCGCGTGCCAAGGCCGTTGTGGTTGGTCTTCCATGGTGTCTGTTTTAAAAATCCTCCTGTAAGATAAAAATTTAAAACGCAAAAAGACATAACCATAACGGAATTATTCCTATGGCTATGCCTTTGAGTTTTTATTTAAGTTTATTCTCTATTCGTGGGTCGGCGCCGCTACAGTCGCCCTCTCCTACGGACATCGTTTTAAAACTCCTCGCGTTTTATGAATTTATTATATTACAAACAAAACCGTTTGTCAACAGAAATTTTTACGCTTACGGGCGAAGCCCTTTCAGCCGTTAAGAAGTTTGTCTGAAAGCCGCGAAACTTCTTCCGCGTACTTTCTCCTGCGCTTTTTCAGACAGGATTTATAAATAAAGCAGTTGACGGCCGCGATAGCTATGCCGGCCAGCCCCACGACTATGCCGAGCGGCATAAGCGAGGCCGTGCCTATGACCTGCATAGCTATGCACATACCCACGCCGAGCAAAAGAGCGCCGGCTATTCCGAGGGTGTATGCCATAATTTCAGGAGGACGCCTGACCCTTTTATCCAGCCGCCTGAGCTTTTCAAAGTCGCTCTCGCCGCGCTCCTCATACTGTCTGCGTATGACTGCGGCAATTTCAGTCTGCCGCCGCTTTTCATCTTCAAAGTTATACATAATGCAATCTCCTTTGATTTAATTTGTACCACGATTATATCCCCCGTTTGTTTGCGCGGTTTTAATCTGAAGTAAACGTTTTGTACGCTTTTTGTTAATAAAATATTAAAGGCGTGCCGCGCATTTTCTTGCGCGGCACGCCCTCCCTTTCCCATAACCGGGTCACATCATC
>CBCPNE010000105.1:0-7091 GCA_965120435.1 uncultured Clostridia bacterium | reverse complement strand
TTCGCCGACGTAAAGGCGGCGGGCGGCAGGGTCATACCCATAAATGTAAAGGGCGGTTTCCATTCGCCGTTTATGGAAGGCGTCGCTGAAAAGTTTAGGGGCGAGCTTGCCTCTGCAAACTTCAGAAGCAGCAGGTACGCAGTGTATTCCAACATGACGGCAAGACCATATGCTGGCGACCCCGCCGAACTGCTTTCGCAGCAGATATGCAACCCCGTTCTGTGGGAGCGGCTCATCTGCAACATGATAGCCGGCGGCGTGGATACGTTCATCGAAACGGGCCCAGGCAGGACGCTTGCAAACATGATAAAAAAGATAAGCGGAGAGGTGAGGGCGTTCAGCATGTGCGACTTCCCCGCTTTTCTTGCGGAGGTATAAGTATGCTCGGAGGAAAAACAGTGCTCGTTACAGGGGCGTCGCGCGGCATAGGCAGGGCGATAGCTCTCAGACTTGCGTCTATGGGCGCGGATATAGCGGCCGTATGCGCGAGCGATATGGAGGCTGCGGAAAGTTTATGCCGTCGATGCCGCGGAACTGGAGTCAGGGCATTAGCTTACCGCTGCGATGTATCGGACTTCGGCGAAGTAAAAAATACTGTAGCGGATATAAAATCCGATTTCGGCACAATACACGCGCTTGTGAACAACGCGGGCATAACTCGTGACGGTCTGCTCGCTGTAATGAGCGAGGAAGATTTCGACAGGGTGACTGATATAAACCTTAAGGGAGCTTTCAATATGATACGCCACTGTATTCCGCTGTTTATGCGCAACAGGGATGGCTGTATCATAAACGTAAGCTCGGTTTCCGGGCTTACGGGCAACGTCGGACAGGCAAATTACTGCGCCGCCAAGGCGGGACTCATCGGTCTTACCAAAGCCGTAGCCAGGGAATACGCAGCAAAGGGCGTGCGCTGCAATGCGATAGCCCCCGGATTTATCGCCACCGATATGACGGAAAATCTGCCGCGCGACGCGCTCGTGCAGACCATTCCGCTCGGAAGAATGGGCGAGGTTGAGGACGTGGCTGAAGCGGCGGCGTATCTTATTTGCGCAAAATATGTAACAGGAGAGGTGCTCCGCGTAGACGGCGGCATTGCAATGTAAGGAGAAAATATGAATAATAACTGCAAAAGGGTAGTAGTGACGGGTCTTGGGGCAATCTCTCCCCTCGGCAACACAGTTGAAGCGACGTGGGAGGCAATGAAGACCGGCAAAAACGGCATTGCGCCCATAACGTTGTTCGATACCAACGATTTTAAGGCAAAGCTGGGGGCGGAGGTAAAGAACTTCAACCCACTCGATTATATGGATAAGGCGGAATCGTTGCGCACCGACCGCTATACACAGCTGGCGCTTGCCGCCGCAGAACAGTGCGTAAACAACAGCGGAATATGCGGAAAGGTGAACGCCGAACGCTTCGGCGTGTATCTCGGCGTAGGCATAGGCGGTATAAGTACGTTTGAAACAGAGCACGCCAAATTGCTATCCAAGGGGCCGAGAAGGGTCTCTTCCCTGTTCGTTCCTATGATGATAGCCAATATGGCTGCGGGAATGATAGCAATAAAGTATGACTGCCGCTGTTTTGCCATGCCCGCCGTCACTGCGTGCGCTTCGGCTTCTAACGCCATAGGGGAGGCCGTGCGCCTCATCCGTCACGGCTATGCCGACGCGGTAATCACAGGCGGTGCTGAGGCGGCTGTCTGTCCATCTTCGGTGGCGGGTTTCACGAATATGCAGGCCCTGTCTGTTTCAGACGACGTAAACGCCGCCTCTCTGCCATTTGACAGGCGCCACGCGGGATTTGTTATAGGCGAGGGCGCGGTGTGCCTCGTGCTCGAAGAGTACGGTCACGCCATAGCACGCGGCGCAGCTATTTTAGGCGAGGTGTGCGGGTACGGCTCAACCTGCGACGCAAGCCATATCACCGCTCCCCACCCCGAAGCGCGCGACAGCGCCCGCGCTATGCTGGACGCAATGCGTGAGGCGGGATACTCGGATGGGGAAACTGTCTACGTCAATGCGCACGGCACGGGCACGCCTATGAACGACAAGGTGGAAACCGCAGCCATAAAAAAGGCTCTCGGAGAAGAGGCGGCAAGGCGTGCGTTTGTAAGCTCCACAAAGTCAATGACGGGCCACATGCTTGGCGCGGCCGGCGCGATAGAGGCTATGGCGTGCCTGCTTGCCCTGAATGAAAGCATAATTCCGCCCACAATCAATTTTGAGGAGGCGGCTCCCGAATGTGACCTCAACTATGTGCCACGCACCGCGTTAAAGCAAAAGATAGACATAGCGCTGTCAAATTCATTCGGTTTCGGCGGGCATAACGCCTGCCTCGCATTCAGGAAGGTTGAAGTATGAAGTCTGAAGATATAAAGAAGTATGCCGCACTTATGAAGGAGCTTGAACTTACCGGGCTTGAAATAAAGGAGGGGGACAGCGTCGTAAGGTTAGAGCGCACTCTGCCGCCCTCGCAAGAGCAGGTGATAGTCCGGCAGACGGCGCAGCCTGAACAGCCCTCCGCCCCCGCGGCTGAAAAGGACGACGGCTGCATAAGCGTAAAATCGCCCGTAGTGGGCGTGTTCTACGCCGCTCCCGCAGAGAATGCGGAACCGTTTGTAGGTATAGGCAGCCGCATAGAAAAGGGTCAGACGCTGTGCATAATAGAGGCGATGAAGATGCTCAACGAAATCCCCGCCGACTGCAGCGGCGTAGTGGAAAAAATCTGCGTTACCAACGGTCAGGTGGTTGAATTCGGCACGGAATTGTTCAGAATAAGGAGAACTCAATGAACAGGGAAGATATAAAAAAAATATTGCCGCACAGAGAGCCGATGCTCCTTCTGGACGACGCCGAAAAGACGGAGGACGGCGCGGCTGTGGGGCACTACCTCGTGCGGGGCGACGAATTTTTTTTGCAGGGGCATTTCCCCGGCAATCCCGTAGTTCCGGGGGTGATACAGTGCGAAATCCTCGCACAGTCGGCGTGCGTGCTGCTTAAAGACGAAATGACGGAGGGCAGGCTGCCCATGTATACGGGGCTGAATAATGTTGGCTTCCACAGTCCCGTGCGCCCTGGCGACCTTATTGAAACACGCTGCGAAATTGTAAGGGCAAAGCCCCCGTTTTACCGCGCCAAGGGCGCGCTGTATGTAGACGGCAGACTGTACACCCGCGCGGAATTTTCCTTTGCCGTGGTAGGTAAGTAAAATGTTTTCCAAAATACTCATAGCCAACCGCGGCGAAATTGCTGTGCGCATAATCCGCGCATGCAAAGAGATGGGCGTTTCAACGGTCGCGGTGTATTCAGAGGCCGATAAAAACGCGCTGCACGTCGCACTCGCCGACGAAGCCTACTGCATAGGCAGGGCAGAGGCCGCTGAAAGCTATCTCAACGAAAATCAGATTATAAGCACGGCCATACTTGCGGGCGCGCAGGCCATACATCCGGGCTATGGCTTTCTGTCGGAAAACGCTCACTTTGCAAGGCTTTGCCGCCGTAACGGAATAGTTTTCGTCGGCCCCAACCCTGACGATATGGAGCGCCTCAGCGATAAAGCTATATTAAAGACCATTATGAAGAAGGCCGGGCTTGCCGTCATCCCCGGCACAAGCGCCGTAACCTCTTGCGAGGAGGCCGAAAGGGCGGCGGAAAAGATTGGCTATCCCGTAATGCTCAAGGCGTGCGCGGGCGGCGGCGGGCGCGGAATACGCCTCGTCCGCTCGCGGAGCGATATGGCGGGCGCATATATGCAGGCCACTACGGAGGCGGCGAGTTCGTTCGGCGACGGGTCTGTGTATATTGAAAAGTACGTCTATCCCGCGCGCCACATAGAGTTGCAGATTCTCGCCGACGAACAGGGGCACGTCGTCTGCCTGGGCGACAGGGACTGTTCCCTGCAGAGGCGCAACCAGAAGCTTATAGAGGAGACGCCCTCCCCCGCGGTGACGGACGAACAGCGCAAAAAAATTATCAGGACGGCAATAAACGCCGTAAAAAAGATAGGTTACACGGGCGCCGGCACGCTTGAATTTCTGTATGACAAAAAGGGCAACTTCTGGTTTATGGAGATGAATGTGCGGCTGCAGGTGGAACACTGCGTTACGGAAATTCTCACGGGTTTTGACCTCGTAAAGTGGCAGATACGCATTGCGGCGGGCATACCGCTCGCTTTTTCGCAGGAGGATGTAAAGCTTGTCGGTTCCGCCGTGGAGTGCCGCATAAACGCTATGGGATGCGGAAAGCTGAATATGCTGCACGTACCCGGCGGCCCCTTCGTGCGGTTCGATACCTGCCTTATATCGGGCAGCGAGGTCACTCCTTACTACGATTCGCTGCTCGGCAAACTTATCGTGTATGCCAAAACGAGGGAGGTGACGCTGCGCAAAATGCGCGCGGCACTGTGCGAACTCGTCATAGACGGCATACCCACAAACGCCGAAGAGCAGCTGCGCATAGTTTCGGATGCGCGTTTTGCCTCCGGCGACTATGACTTGACTTTTATGGGGAACAAATAAATGCCTATTTTGAATTTTTTAAAACCTGAAAATCTTCTGGAGGAGGGCGGCCGCGCCGCCATTCCCGCCGAAGCGGACGCGGGCGGACCTGAGCTCTCCTGCCCGAACTGCCACAGGGACATTCCGCTTGAAAAACTCAATGCAAACGCGCTTGTGTGTTCGTGCGGACACCACTTCAGAATGGGTGCGCGCGAACGGATAGAGTTCATAACCGACAGAAACAGTTTCAAGGAATTGTTCTGGGAGGTAAAGTCCTGCAATCCCCTTGAATTCCCCGGCTACGATGAAAAGGCTGAAAGGGCGCGGGACGACAGCGGCGAGGACGAGGCCGTCATCTGCGGCACGGCCTCGGTCGGAGGGCAGAAGTGCTGTCTGTTTGCAATGGAGGCCCGCTTTATGATGGGCAGTATGGGCAGCGCCGTGGGCGAAAAAATAACGCTGCTCTTTGAACACGCCCTGAAGCGCCGCCTGCCCGTTGTCGGTTTCATCGTCTCAGGCGGGGCGCGGATGCAGGAGGGGTTGCTTTCATTGATGCAGATGGCAAAGACGAGCGCGGCGGTAAAGCGCCACAGCGACGCCGGGCTACTGTATTTAGCCGTTCTCACCAACCCTACAACGGGCGGGGTTACGGCAAGTTTTGCAATGCAGGCGGATATAATTTTAGCTGAGCCTGGCGCAACCATAGGTTTTGCGGGCAAGCGTGTAATAGAACAGACTATAAACCAGAAGCTGCCCAAGGAATTCCAGTCGGCAGAGTTTGTATTGAGTCACGGGTTTGTGGACAGAATTGCTCCGCGCTCTGAACAGAAGAGGCTTGTTGCAGGGCTTTTGAAATTTCATAACGGAGGTGCAATGTGGTCGGAACGCCATACGACAGAGTAAAGATAGCGCGCGACGGAAAACGGCCGTCAGGTTCGGATTACATCGCGCACATCTTCAAAGATTTTACAGAACTCCACGGGGACCGCAGATATTCTGACGACAAGGCGATAATAGCGGGACTTGCCCGCCTTGACGGAATGCCCGTCACGGTTATCGCGATAGAGAAGGGCCGCACCGCATCGGAGCGCATAGAGCGCAACTTCGGCGCGCCCCAGCCCGAAGGCTACCGCAAGGCGTTGAGGCTTATGCGGCAGGCGGAAAAGTTCGGCCGCCCCGTAATCTGCTTTATAGATACTTCCGGCGCATACTGCGGCATAGGCGCGGAGGAGCGCGGACAGGGCCAGGCGATAGCCGAAAACCTTATGGAAATAAGCACGCTGTGTGTTCCGATAATCTCTATCCTTATAGGCGAGGGCGGAAGCGGAGGCGCGCTCGCGCTCGCCGCGGGCGACCGTGTGTGGATGCTGCAGAACGCCGTATATTCCGTCATATCGCCTGAGGGCTGCGCAAGCATACTGTGGAAAGATTCTTCCAGGGCGGAGGAGGCGGCGGAATGTCTTAAACTTACCGCCGAGGACGCCAAGAGTATGGGGGTAACTGAGCGTATTCTGTCTGAAGAGGGCATCGGCAGCCAGGAGTATTTCGACCGTATACGCGCAATGCTCACCGCCGAGGTGGAAGAGCTGTCCCGCTGCGGCGACCTCATTCAGCAGCGGTACGAACGCTTCCGCCGCATAGGCGTCACTTCAGAATTGAATACGCTTTAATCACAGGAACGTGTTATGAATTTATACAAAAAATTTTGCCGTGAACGCTTTGACGGACACGGCGTTTTGACTGATTTTGAAATTGTAAGCGGCAATGATTTTAATTTCGGATATGACGTGGTCGACGAGATGGCCGCGGCAGACCCGGGGAAGAGGGCGATGGTGTGGTGCAATGACGAAGGTGAAGAGCGCGTCTTTACATTTGCCGACGTAAGCAGGGAGAGCAACAGAATTGCCAACGCGCTCGCCGCTGCGGGCATAAAACGGGGAGACAGAGTGCTGCTCATCTTAAAGCGGCACTACGAGTACTGGTTTACAATCGTTGCGTTGCACAAGCTCGGCGCAGTGGCAATCCCTGCCACGCATATGCTCACCGTTAAAGATTTTGAATACCGCCTTTCGGCCTCACGCGCCGCCGCGGTTATATGTACCCCGCAAAACGGCATTCCGCAGACCATAACCGCCGCCGCTGCCGCCGCGGGAACTGAGCCCCTGCTATGGTGCGTCGGGGAGGATGTGCAGGGCTTTGCCAATCTCACCCGCGAAGCCGCCGACGCGGCGGATAAATTCGCGCGCGTGCACACTGAAGTGTCAGACCCTATGCTGATGTATTTCACCTCCGGCACCACTGGTCAGCCCAAGGGGGTCATTCACGACTTTTCCTATCCGCTCGCCCACATAGTCACTGCAAAATACTGGCAGCAGGCGGAGGACGGCGGACTTCACTTTGCCGTGGCGGAAACGGGCTGGGCCAAGGCCTCGTGGGGCAAAATCTACGGGCAGTGGCTCGTTGGCTGCGCCGTGATGATATATGACTTTGATAATTTCGACCCCAAGCAGCTTGTAAACATAATCAACCGTTACGGGGTAACTTCCTTCTGCGCGCCCCCTACCGTCTACAGGTATCTCGTGCGCAAGGGTAT
>CBCPNE010000104.1:0-2651 GCA_965120435.1 uncultured Clostridia bacterium | reverse complement strand
ATACCTTTCCATTATAGCTTAGGTAACGGAACTTGGAAAGTGCAAATCCAAATACCGCACTTTCTCGGTCAAATATATTGTATCAGGTGAATATATGAAAATTTCAGACGTAAGAATACGACTTGTGAACAAAGGCAGTGACAAATTCAAGGCTTCGGCAACTATAACTATAGACGAATGTTTCGCCGTACACGACATCAAGATTATCGAGGGAAACGACGGAAATCTGTTCATAGTTATGCCGAGCAGAAAAATCAGAGAGGGCGAATATAAAGACGTAGCCCATCCGCTGAATACGCAGACGCGCAACATGATTAATGACGTTGTTCTTAAAGCATACAATGAGTTTCCCCGCGACTGATAAAATTATATAAAAAAGATACGGCCGCCGAGCGGCCGTATCTTTTGCTTTAAGCGGCTTAAAAGCCGATTTAAAAAGTTCTAACCTGTTATACCCTCATTCAGACTTTCTGCCGAGATTTTTGAGGAGCTGTGCAAATTTGGGCACATTCTTTTCAGCGGGACGTTCAATAGTCTGCTGTTGCTGAATATACGGCTGCGGAGCCTGAGGCTGAACATACTGAACCTGCTGGGGTTGAGCGGGCTGTTGATATACAGGCTGCTGCACATACTGCTGTTGCTGAACATGCGGCTGCTGAACCTGAGGCTGAGGCTGAACGGGTCTCTGCTGAGGCTGCTGGGGAGCGGTACGCGCAGACTGCTGGTAGTACGGTTCGTTCACAGAAAGACGGGAACCGCCGTAAGGCGCCTGCGAATAATTGTTGCGGTAAGCCCTTGACTGTTCGTCTTCACGCTTGCCGTCGTAACCGGGGAAGCTTGTAGCTATAACCGTTATCTCCACTTCGTCCTGGACATTGGGGTCTATCCTTGCGCCGAATATAATATTGGCGGAGGCGTCTACTACGCTCTTAACAAGTTCCGCCGCGTCATTTACTTCGTCAAAAGTAAGGTCCTCGCCGCCGACTACATTGAGAATAACGCCGCGCGCTCCCTCTATCGTAGTTTCAAGCAGCGGGCAGTTTACCGCCACGCGCACAGCTTCTATTATCCTGTTTTCACCCTTGGCAACGCCAACGCCGAGGTGAGCTACACCCTTGTCCTTCAGAATGGTCTTTACGTCGGCGAAGTCGAGATTTATAAGGGCAGGATTGACTATAAGCTCAGCTATACCCTTGATACCCTGTTTAAGAATTTCGTCCGCAACACGGAGAGCCTCTTTCATAGGGGTATTCTTTGCAACCACTGTACGGATTTTATCGTTGGGTATAACTATAAGAGTATCAACATACTTCTTAAGATTTTCAAGCCCTTTGACTGTATTTTCCATACGCCTTTTGCCTTCAAAGGCAAAGGGCTCTGTAACTACAGCCACGGTAAGAATCTTCATATCGCGGGCAATTTTTGCTATTACGGGAGCCGCGCCAGTGCCTGTGCCGCCGCCCATACCTGCGGTTATAAACAGGAGGTCGGTATCCCTGACTGCGTCAGTAAGGGCGTCCTTGCTCTCTTCGGCGGCCATCCTGCCAACGTCGGGTTCCGCGCCCGCGCCAAGGCCTTTGGTGAGCGCGCCGCCTATCTGAATTTTATTTTCACAGGGAGAAAGCGCAAGAATCTGGCTGTCTGTATTGACAACATAGTAGTCGGCGCACATTATGCCCGCTTCAATCATTCTGTTTACGGCGTTGTTTCCAGCGCCGCCCACGCCTATCACCTTGATTTTTGCACGTCCCGCGATGTTGGTTATGTTATCGTTAAACATTTGAATCCTCCGATGTGTGTATTAATCTGCTTTTACAAGCATTTATAAGAACCGACCGAAAAAAGAAGATTTTTCCCTGTCGGACAGAGCCATGTCAAGCAGGCTGAACAGCGAGCTGAACTGTGGCTTATCGTAGTAAGGTATGTTCGGCGCAAGTATATTTACCGTTCTGACGAGCCTGCCGCTGATATGGTCGGTAGCGCCGCGCACGGTGTTGACACATTCGCCGGTAAAACAAATTGGCTTATAATCTATATTTCTGTCCGTAAAGCCGCGGCCGCACTCTTCAAGCGTTTCACATATGCCGTCAAGCGCCTCGCGTATCTTATCCTTTATTTCAGAGGCCGTATATCTGTAGACCTCCCCCTCGCTGATATATTCAAGCGTTGCAGCCACGCCGTCCCTGGAGTTGAGGTTCACTTTTCCGAGCATTGCTACGGCAACCTCATAAGGCATTTCCATCGCGTCCATCAGATAGACGGCCAAATGCCCTGCCCCCAGCGAAAACGATTGACTGAAAGCCACGCCGTTGCCGCACACAACACTGTAAGTGGACGAGATAAAGCCGAAATCGAACAGTACGGCGTAATCATCCCTGCGTTCGGGAGCAATCAGATACATAGCTTCGGCATGGACAACCGGAATAAAGTTGACCGTCGCTATGTTTTCGAACCTTGAAAGACAGCTTTTAACCGTCTTAATAAAGGCTTCGGTGCAGTAATAGAAACACAATCTGCCGCGGAGACTGTCTGACAACATTCCTACCGGATTGACCGTTCTGCGCTTGTCCGAAAGGACATAGTAGAGACAGCCGCTGCGAATCATACTCCAGCCCTTGCGTTCAGCGGGCATAGCGGCTTCCTCCAGCGCC
>CBCPNE010000103.1:0-8287 GCA_965120435.1 uncultured Clostridia bacterium | reverse complement strand
TAGGTGGCGGTGCCGTCGTCGTTATCGGTAATTACGTTGTGCGTTTTGGGGTTGTCTATAAGAAGCTTGTCATATACGGTGACCGTTTCTTCGTCTTCGTCAACGTACTCATACTTGCCGGTCGCTGCGTCAGCAAGCGTAACTTCAACTTCCTCGTCGTCTACAAGTATATAATAGCCGCTCTTATAGTCGTCGCTCTCATATACGATATAGTAGTCGTCGTTATTCAGTGAATTGTATGTGTCCTTGTACGGAATATCGCGCGAACGCATACCGTTATAGTCTACATACAGGTCGTCGTAATCGTCGTCGTCCTCGTCAAGGCTGTTGTTGTAGTCAAGCGTGGCGGCAAGGTCGTCGTCCGATATTTTAGCCCAGCCGCTCGCGCTCGTGTCCAGTATGCCGTTCATAACATAGTTGGTTCTGCCCGACGTAGCGGAGGACCAGCTGTCCGGAGTGTAGATTATATAAGTACTGTCGTCGCTGTCGTCAAAGAATTCAAAATTACCGTTAAGAATAGTCTGGGTATCTTCCTTAGTGGTGGTCTTTGTGGTTTCTTCCTCTTCTTCGGAACACGCCGCGGCGAGGCCGAGCGAAGCAACCATAATGCCGCTGAGAACGGCTATGCCGACCTTCCTCCACACAGATACGCCATGAGTTCTTTTTCTGTACATAAAACACCTGCAATATATTATTGTAGTAGGGAATTTTAGAAAACCGTACTATGACATTTTAATATAAAAGGCGATTATAATCAAGCAATTTACAGACTGTTCAAATGAAAATGGCGTTAAATTTATTCAAATTGCTCAAACTTCTTTAAGGAGCGCCCCGCGGTGCGGGGCGGAATTTGTTTTATGGGCAAAAAAACTTTAAGGGGACTGCTCAGCGGCGGCGCCGTGGGCGCGGCAAACGGGCTGTTCGGCGGGGGCGGCGGTATGATAGCCGTGCCGCTTTTGTCGGGACTTATGGGATATGAGGAAAAGTGCGCGCACGCAACGGCGATACTCGTCATTGCGCCCGTCTGCCTTGCAAGCGCAATAACGTACGCAGTCGCGGGCTACGCCGCGGCGGAGGTGATAATCCCTGCGGCGGTAGGTATGACGGCAGGCGGGGCGCTTGGTGCGCTCTCGCTTGAAAAACTGCCGCTCAGCGCGGTAAAAATTATTTTTGTCGCGGTTATGCTCGCCGCGGGCATAAGGATGATGCTGCCGTGAGCTTCATACTAATCCTGTTATTTTCGGTGCTGTCGGGACTGCTCGGCGGAATGGGAATGGGCGGAGGCACAATTCTGATTCCCGCGCTCACGATATTTCTCGGCGTGGAGCAGCACGTCGCGCAGGCGGCCAACCTGTTTGCCTTTCTGCCGATGTCCCTCCTCAGCCTCAGAATACATTCGGGCAACGGCCTCATACGCACGGACGGGCTGTGGAGCGTGATTGTGCCCGCAGTGGCGCTTTCCGCGCTGGGCGCGGTGTTCGCCGCGCTCACGCCTTCACGCACGCTCGGCAAACTGTTCGGGGCCTTTCTTATCGCGCTTGCCTTGAAGCAGATTGCAGATATGAAGGTTGCCTCAGGCAAAAAGGGCAGGTAGCGCGCTATGCCGCGCTCTCTTTTGTGCGCCTTCTGTTCTTTCTGCGTTCAAGCAGTTTTTTCAGGGGAGCCGTGGTAAAAATCCCCGTGGCAAAGCCCGCCGCGGCCACAAACGCCGCCGTTATGGCTCCGCCGGCCGCCAGCTGCCAGAAAGCCGTAAGGTAATTTTCAAGTATGCCCATAATCATTGCGCCGAACGCGCAGCTCAGCGCGCACACAACGCAGCCGCGCAGGGCGTACCTGAAAATTTTTATGCCGGGGCACAGCTTTCTTAGCAGTCTGATATTGAGTATTGCGGTTATCACAAAGCTTGCCGCAAGCCCTATCACATAGGCGTAGACGCCCGCCACGGGCGTAAGCCCGGCTATGCACGCCAGCATCGCGCCCGCCCCGAAGAAGTAATAGATTAGGGTGGTCTTTTCCCTGTTCATAGAGTTCAGCACGGTGTTGGTTATCATTGAAATGCACATAGGCAGCAGTATAAAACTGCAATTTTTCACTATTTCACCCGCAAGCCCGTCTGAAAAGAGCGCCTCGCCTATTGGCTCGCCGAGGGCGAACAGCAGAGGAATGAGGGCAAAGGCTATCATCAGCGCAGATTTCAGCGACTTTTCCACGTCCTCCCTTAGCCGTTCCGTCTTGTTTTTATAGAAGTTTTCTGAAAGTTCCGGCGCAATCACCACGGCGATTGAACCTATCAGCGAAGAGGGTATGAACAGTATCGGCACGCTCATTCCCGCGGCAACGCCGTAAAGACTTACGGCCTCGCTGTCGGAGAGCCCGCACATCGTCACAAGCATAAGCGGCATCAGCACCGCCACAAGTGAGTTGAGCAGGGAAGCGGAGGTGCGCATTGCCGTTATCGGCAGGGAGGAAGAGAGCAGCGGTTTCAGTTGTTTTGAAGGGTTTACGAGTTTGCCGCCCTTTCTGAAGTACCACGCTATGGACGCTATGAAGGAGAACACATAGGATACGAACACCGCGATTGCGGCGCGTCTCGCGCCGTCCGCCGCGCCCGAAGCTCCCGCCACCAGCGCGCAGCCCAGGCATACCATAAGCGCGTCCTCTGCAAGTTCTATGAGCGAATAGGGCATAAACTGCCTGTCGCCCCAAAACGCGCCCCGCATTACCGAATAAACGGACGTGAGTATAAGGCCGGGCAGTATTATCAGGAATATGTCCGTACACCTGTCGTCTGAAAAGAGAAAGCCCAGCAGATTGCGCCCGCAGAAGAGCAGCACGGTTATCGGCACGGTAAAAATCAGCGTGCTCAATATGCCCGCCGTCACAACGGCGTTCTTTCCCGCCACGTTGCCCGTGGCGTTCTGTTTTGTTATCAGCCGCGACACGGTGACGGGAACGCCGCTTGACGCTGCGGTCAGAAATACCGAAAAGACCGAAAGGGCTATCTGGTAAATTCCAAGCCCCTCCGCGCCGATTGCGCGCGACAGCGCTATGCGGTATATAAAGCTCAGCGCCTTTTCCACCGTGGAAAACAGCGTCACCTGGGCCGTCGTCCTGTAAATGTTTCCGTTCATCAACAATATTCTACAAATTGCGCGCCCCGTTTATGATTGTAAAAGATATTTGTTTGTCCCTTACGGCAAATTTGTTTGTAAAAGCTGTCTGCCGCCGCAGGCTGGACCGCTTGCCGCTTTGCCGCGCAGAGGTGCGCTGGGTCTGCAAGCCAGCCTGTCTGCCCTTCCGGTATGTGCATTGCCGATACTTGACCGTAAATTTTTTTTGCCGTCAGGCGAAATTGCGCGCACTTTTCGGGCGGCGGCCGCATAAATATATACAGATGTACGAACTCAGACTTGCCGCCCCGTCCTTTTACAGAGTAAAGGAGGGGCAGACGGCGGAATCAATTTCAGGTACTTTCGGCTGCCCCGTGCGCGCTGACCTCGTCAGCGGCGACATAATTGCGCTAAGGCGCGGCGCATATGTGCAGTACGCCGCCCGCGTGGGCGACACCTTTGAAAGCATAGCGGCAAAATTCGGCACTACGGCCGCAGAGCTGGAGGCAATAAACGGCGGCGTGGTGTACCCCACGCGCAGGCTGTTTGTGCCAAGGTAAATAAAACGCGCAGGCTGTTTGCGCCGAGGTAAATAAAACGCGCCGCAAAACATATAATAGATTATAATCTGCCGCCTCAGGGCGCGCCGCCGGATGGGGCGCCCTGAGGCGGCCCGAATAAAGACGGAGGTTAAAATGTCATTTTTTTCCAATTTTCAGTCGGACAAATGTCCCGGCACCATAAGCGGAAACCCGCTCAACGGATTGTGTGAAAAAGTGTGCATTCAGGCACAAAAGATATTCGATGCCTGCATCAAGCAGATTCAGCTTGAAAATTACACTTTAACCCTCACCGAATTGGTGCCGGGCGACCCTACATACCCTCTGACGTTCATAAGCGCAAAATCGCTCTCTTCCACGGGGACAATATCTGCGCTCAGCGTAGACAGACTTGCCGACAAGCCCGGCTGCGCGCGCGTGCAGGCCACGGTCAACATTCCCGTGGAGGTGCTGTACACCGACGCAAACGGGGTGGAGGGGAGCGCGCAGGCTGTAATCAGCGTAAAGGAGGACGTCCTTCTGTACGTTCCCGCGCCCTCCATAATGCCGTACAAGATAACGGCGGAGGTAAGCGCCGTATGCGCGGAGGGTACGTTCAACGAGGAAGCGCTCACATTCACGGTGAACGCCTGCCTTACCGTAATTTTAAAAGTGGCGATAGAGGTAGAGCTGTTGCTCCCGTGCTACGGCTACTGCGCCATACCGCCCGCGCAGGACTACTCCCAGGAGGTGTGCGCGGGGTTCTTTGAACTGCCGCTCTATCCGCAGGGCAAAAGTTGCTCCGGCAGGTAACGCGGACTGTCGGCGGGTTGTCCGCACAATAAAAGCGTGAGGGCGGGAAATATAATTCTCCTTATAATAAATGCGGTACGGCGGCGCTCTTTCAAGCGCCGCCGTACCTTTTTATGTCGTATTAATGGAGGCGGCCTTGATTTGCATAAATGTCGCGCAAACGGCATTTTGTGCTGAAATCAGGCCCAAAAAGCGCAAAATTTAACGTTTTAATAGTACTATGCGTGACATAAACTGCATTTTTACGCTTAAAATCCACGCAAAAGACAGCCCTTTTCTCCTTAAATTTTCGGCGCGAAAATACTTCCAAATTTTTTGTGATTATGTTATGCTTTAGTCGTATGAACGTATTTGCGATTAGCGATTTGCACCTTTCGGGAGTAAAGCCCAAGCCGATGAATATCTTCGGGCAAGGCTGGGAAGGTCACTTTGAAAAGATATGCGCCGACTGGAATGAAAAGGTCGGCGACGAAGATATAGTTCTCGTGTGCGGAGATATAAGCTGGGGGCTTACGCTTGAAGAGGGGCTGTACGACCTTAACCGCCTTAAACCGCTCAGGGGCAGAAAGGTATTTGTCAAGGGCAACCACGACTACTGGTGGAACGGAATAACAAAACTGCGTGACAGGGCGCCCGACTCCACATTCTTTTTTTTGCAGAACGACTGCGTCAGGTTTGACGATATAGTGATTTGCGGTTCGCGCGGGTGGACTTGCCCCGGCAGTCCCGACTTCACCGAACAGGACAATAAGATTTACCTGCGCGAGGCAGAACGCTTCAAGCTCTGTTTTGCGGAAGCGGAAAAGGTGCGCAAGGCGGGGGATAAACTTATTGCGATGATTCATTACCCGCCATACAGTTTAAAGTCGCCCGAAACGCTCTTTACGCAGCTGTTTGAGGAAAATAAGGTGGACTTCGCCGTATTCGGGCATCTGCACGGGGATGCGTATTTCCCGTTCCGCAGCAATTTAAACGGAGTGGAGTATATTCTCACTTCGTGCGACAAGATGGGTTTCAGACTTCAGAAAATTATGTGAGCGCCGCCCTTCTGGGCGGCGGCAAATTTCCGCTGTAAATTTTTATTATTTGCTTTACTTTGGCTGTGCGTTATGCTATACTAATCGCTGATAATAAATACAGTTCTGCGCGCGCGGAACTTTCAAGAGATGGCTATGGCGGCGTTTTTGCTGGAAGCGCGGGTTTCAGTACCCCGCTTTAACAATCCCGATAAACTTTTGCAGGCGGATTGACCGCCCGTGCGGTCGTTTTTATTTGCGTCCGCACGGCGCGGCGCGAACCGCCTTTTTTGTGCAAAGCGGCGGCCGCGGCCATCCAAAATCACGCGAGGGACTTTATGCTCAAGGGAAAAGATATGCTCGGCCTGCGTACAGCCGAAGCGGAAGAAATCAACGAAATATTAGACAGAGCCGCCGTTATGAAGGCCCGCCTCTCCGGGGGTGAAAAGTCGTGCGGCGACCTGAAGGGCTGCGCCCTTATAACGCTGTTCTATGAAAACAGCACCAGAACCCGTACCTCTTTCGAGCTTGCGGGCAAGTATCTCGGCGCGCACGAAGTGAACGTCGCCGCGGCGTCAAGCTCTGTTCAGAAGGGTGAAACGCTGATAGACACGGGCAAAACTCTGGACGCTATGATGATAGATTTCATAGCAATGAGGCACCCGCTCGCAGGCGCGCCGCACCTGCTTTCAAAAAATGTCCGCGCCTCTGTCATAAACGCGGGCGACGGAATGAACGAACACCCCACGCAGGCGCTTCTGGATATGTTCACAATGCGCGAACGCTTCGGCAGGATAAAGGGGCTTAAAGTTGCCATCCTCGGCGACATAAAGCACAGCCGCGTGGCAAAATCCAATCTGTTCGGGCTTAAAAAGCTGGGTGCGGAAGTCTGGATGTACGCTCCCGAAACGCTTATGCCTAAGGAGATAGAGCGCCTCGGCGCGCGCGTCGCGGGCAGCATTGAAGAAGCGATAGAGGGCGCGCACTGCATAATGGGACTGAGAATCCAGCTTGAACGGCAGAAGGGCGGGCTGTTCCCGTCGCTGTCAGAATACAGCAGGTTTTACGGGGTGAAGGATAAAATGCTCGCCCGTGCGGCAGAGGGGGCTATAGTAATGCACCCCGGCCCGGTGAACAGGGGCATAGAGCTTACGCCGTCGCTCATAGACGGTCAGGACAGCGTGATAAACGAGCAGGTGACAAACGGCCTCGCAACGCGTATGGCTCTTCTCACGCTCCTGAAGGAATACAGGGAGAAAAACTTATGAAACTTCTTATAAAGAACGGTTCGGCTGTCTTTCCAGACGGCGTCAGAAAGTGCGACATTCTTACGGAGGACGGCAAAATAAGCGCAATAGGGCGCAATCTTACTGCCGACTGCGAGGTTATAGACGCAAGCGGTCTGCACGTATTCCCCGGCCTCATAGATATGCACGTCCACCTGCGCGAGCCGGGTTTTGAGGGCAAGGAAGATATAGAGAGCGGCTCTCAGGCGGCGGTTGCAGGCGGCTTTACGCAGGTCTGCTGTATGCCGAACACCAACCCCGTATGCGACAACGCCGTCGTAACCACATATATAAAATACAGGGCGCAGCAAGTGGGGCTGTGCAAGGTACACCCCATAGGCAGCATAACCAAGGGTGAGAAGGGCGAAGAACTTGCAGAAATCGGTAAGATGGCGGCGGCTGGAGCCGTAGCCGTCAGCGACGACGGCAGGTCGGTGATGAATTCCAAGGTTATGCGCCTTGCAATGGAGTACGCAGCGGGTTTCGGCATAAAGTGCCTCGCCCACTGCGAAGACGAGAATCTTGCCGACGGCGGTGTGGTCAACGAGGGCTACAACTCCACGTTGACGGGACTCAAGGGCAGCATAAGGGCGGCGGAGGACATAATGATTGCCCGCGAAATCGCCCTCTCTGAAAGTCTGAATATCCCCGTACACATCTGCCACGTCTCAACATACAGCGGGGTAGAGCTGATACGCAGCGCAAAGGCGCGCGGGGTCAGGGTCACAGCCGAAACCTGCCCGCATTATTTCTCGCTGACGGACGACGTGATAACCGGCTTCGATACCTACACAAAGGTCAATCCGCCCATTCGGGAGGAGCGCGACAGGCAGGCTGTGATTGCAGGTCTTAAGGACGGCACGCTGGATTGCATTGTAACCGACCATGCCCCACACAGCAAAAAGGACAAGCAGGTTGAATACAGTCTTGCGGCCTTCGGCATAAGCGGTATAGAAACCAGCTTTTCGCTCTCCTACACAAAACTTGTAAAGACGGGCGTTCTTACCCTGCCTGAACTGGCAGACAGAATGAGCGCCGCTCCCGCAAGGGTGCTCGGCCTTGAAGGAGGAGAGTTGAAGAAGGGCGGCGTTGCGGATATAACCGTTGCCGACCTGAACGCAAAGTACGTCATAGACGGAGAAAAGTTTGTTTCCAAGGGCAAGAACACGCCTTTCAACGGCGCCGAAGTTTACGGAAAAATCGCTTACACGATAGTAGACGGCGAAATAAAATACAGAGCATAGCAAAAGATAAAATATATATATTAAAACTATATATTGATATAAGGAGCGGATATGATTGATAAACTTATCAAAAAGATAATTGATATGCAAAACCCCACCTGCGTGGGGCTGGATACGAGCTTTGATTACCTTCCGGACAATATGCGTGAGGATATGGCCACCTTTGAGGGCGTCTCCGAGGCAATCATAGAGTTCAATATGAACATAATTGATAAAATCTGTGATATAGTTCCCGCCGTCAAGGTGCAGGTAGCCTACTACGAGATGTACGGCTACGAG
>CBCPNE010000102.1:0-2641 GCA_965120435.1 uncultured Clostridia bacterium | reverse complement strand
CTATGGCAAGGGGAGAGTATTCCCCCGCGGCGTTCAGCCGCCTGCATTCCTCTATTACGTTTTTGTATCCGCGCCTGTATCTCAGGTGCCGCCCGCCACGCTCTTCAATGAACTGAGTAAGTCCGTCGCTCGTAACCGAATCGGTTACAATCGTGCCGGGGCGCTTTTCAAGCAGCATTGCCGAAACAAGCGCTATAAGTCTGTTGCGGTTTATTTCCCGTCCGTCGCGGTCAACCGCGCCCGCTCTGTCCACGTCCGTATCAAACACAATGCCGAGGTCCGCCCCGTTTTCAAGCACGGCTCTTCTTGCAGAGGCTATTGCTTCCTTGTCCTCAGGGTTGGGCGCGTGGTGGGGGAACATTCCGTCAGGTTCCAGGTACAGGCTGCCCTCCGTGTCCGCGCCGAGGGGCGCAAGCACCTTTCGGGCAAAAAAGCCGCCTGCGCCGTTGCCTGCGTCAACTATGATTTTCATACCCTCAAGCGGCCGCTCCTTTCCGCACGCACTGCGCACCCTGTCCGTGAGAATGGCCGAATATTCGTCCATAAAACTCTCTTCCGAAAGAGTTCCGCTGCCGCTTAAAAAGTCGCCAGCTTCGGCTATTGAAAAAAGTTCGTCTATGTCTGTGCCCTCAAGCCCGCCGCTTTCGGTAAAAAACTTCAGGCCGTTTCTGTCCGCAGGCAGGTGTGAGGCCGTTATCATCACTGCGCCGTCCGCGCCCCGTCCGCCCTCTTTCAACAGTATAAACATTGAGGGGGTGGAGGAAAGCCCTGTATAAATTACGTCTGCTCCGCTTGAAAGCGCGCCCCTTTCAAAGGCCGCCAGAATTTCAGGCGCGGTCACTCTGCTGTCGTTGCCTACGGCGATTTTTACGCGCGCCTTTCCCGTGCGCCTTGCAAGCCACGCCACAAACGCCCGCGCTAAAACCTCCGTTATTTCGTCGGTAAGCGTCACTGTTTTGCCGAACATAGCGGAGGCAACTCCGCGTATATCGGTGCCGCTCTTAAGTTTTTCAAGCCCGGCAATTTTCATATCTTATTTCATTATACATTTTTCACGGCTCAAACACAAGTGTTTGTTTAAAATATTTTAAACAACTTGGAGGCGTGCAAAGCGGGCAAAATTTTGTAAATATCAAAAAAATCATTTGCTTATGCCGCGCGATATGATATAATCTTATAGTAATTCACGCCGCGCTGCGGCAGATAAAAGGAGCGGTTATGGCAAACGACAACCAATTCGTAAATCAGATTGCCGATATAGAGAAAGATTTTCCCCAGTGGTACACGGACGTGGTTTTAAAGACGAGGCTCGTGGACTACGGCCCCGTCAAGGGCACGATGGTAATTCGTCCCTACGGCTACGCCATCTGGGAAAATATCCAGAGGGAGCTTGACAAGCGTTTCCGCGCCACGGGGCACGAAAACGCGTATTTCCCCCTGCTCATACCTATGAGCTTCCTCTCCAAGGAGAAGGAACACGTAGAGGGCTTCGCCCCGGAAGTTGCGGTCGTTACCCACGCCGGAGGAGAAGAGCTTGCCGAACCGCTCGTCGTGCGCCCCACGTCAGAGACTATAATAGGCAATATGTATTCAAAGTGGCTGCAGTCCTACCGCGATTTGCCCATTCTGATTAACCAGTGGGCAAACGTAATGCGCTGGGAAAAGACGACAAGACCCTTCTTGCGCACCTCCGAATTTTTATGGCAGGAGGGGCACACCGTACACGCCACCGAAGAGGAGGCCGTGGAAGAGACTGTGAAGATGCTTGAAGTGTACAGGGAGTTTGCTGAAAACTGCCTCGCCATTCCCGTAATCTGCGGCAAAAAGACGGAAAAGGAAAAGTTTGCCGGCGCAGTGGCCACCTACGGAATGGAGGCTATGATGCACGACGGCAAGAGCCTTCAGGCGGGTACTTCGCACTACCTCGGCCAGAATTTTGCAAAGGCGTTCGATATAAAGTTCCTCGATAAAGACGGAGCCCTGAAGTACGGCTACACCACAAGCTGGGGCGTTTCCACAAGGCTTATAGGCGCAATAATAATGGCCCACGGCGACCAGCGCGGCCTCGCCCTGCCTCCCGCAGTCGCGCCCGTTCAGGCGGTGATAGTTCCCATAGCCGCAAAAAAGGCGGGCGTTATGGAGGAGTGTGAAAGGGTGCGCGCCGAACTTGAAAGCGCGGGCGTGCGCGTAAAGCTCGACAATTCAGACAACAGCCCCGGCTGGAAGTTCAACGAATGGGAGATGAAGGGCGTTCCCCTGAGAATAGAGTTGGGTCCCAGAGATATAGAGGCCGGCAAGGCGCTCATATTCCGCCGCGACACGCTTGAAAAGGGAGAGTGCGCGCTGGACGGAATAGCCGGCAGCGTAAAGCGTCTGCTTGATGAAGTGCAGAAGAATATGCTTGAAAGGGCGCGCGTGCGCCGCGACGGGCGTATGGTTTACGCGGACGACGTCGCGGGCATACTCCGCGGCGTAGAGGGAGGCAACTTCGTCAAGGCCGGTTGGTGCGGCTGCCGTGAGTGCGAGGACAGGATAAAGGCGGAAACGGCCGCCACCGCACGCGTGTATGCCGAGGGCGAAACCGCCAAAAAGTGCGCGGCCTGCGGCAAAAAGGCGCAGCATATGGTCATATTCGCAAGGG
>CBCPNE010000101.1:0-4029 GCA_965120435.1 uncultured Clostridia bacterium | reverse complement strand
GCGTTTATGCTCTTAATTCCGTTGGAGAGTTCTATGTAGTCAATGGGGCGCGGAGCTTTGAAAGCTATTATCTGCGCCGCATATTTTGTGTCTTTCGGTATGCGGGCGGCTTCTGCAAAGTCGTTGCCCGTGCCCGCGGGGATAAGGCCGAGGGAGCATTTCTCAAAATCTTTAATTCCGTTCAGAACTTCGTGCAGAGTTCCGTCGCCGCCCATCACGGCTATCGCACATTCTTCGCCGGAAGAGGAGATTGTCTCCGCAAGTTCGCCCGCGTGTCCTTTGTGGTCGGTTTTGAATATCCTGCATTCGCGCCCCGCCCTTTCAAACACTTCTTCCACAGTTTTAATCTGTTTGCTTTTTACCCGCAGTGAATTTACGATAACGTTATATACCATCTTCCGTTTCCCGGCGCGGCGCAATTTCTGCTGCACGGCACCCTCTCCTTTTGTCCCGTATAATTTAATTATATAACAAATAATTTATAATTGCAATAGATTTGAATTGTTGCTATAATATTGCACAGATATAAGGGAGCGGAAATATGCTGGAAATTCTGCCTGAAAAACTTAAACAATTTGCCCACGCCTGTGACTTTCCGCTGTATGTAGTGGGCGGAACGTGCAGGGAGTACCTTTCGGGGCTGTATCCGCTGAGGCCTGACTACGACATATGCGCCCCCGCTTCCCCCGACAGAGTGGTGGACATAGCCCTGGGGCTGGGCTTCAGCGTGTGCGCCGTGTACAGAAATACCGGCACGGTGAAGCTGAAGCACGGCGGGGATGAGTATGAGTTCACCTCTTTCCGTTCGGATAAGTATGTGCGCGGCAGACACCTGCCGGAGAGTATCTTTTTTACGGACGACATTTATAAGGACGCTTTGCGGCGCGACTTCACCTGCAATGCCGTTTATTTTGATATATCCGCGGGTCGGTTTGCAGACCCGCTCGGCGGAACGGAGGATATAAGGCGGCACAGGGTGCGCACTGTTGCCCCTGCCGAAAAGGTGTTCGGGGAGGACGGTTTAAGGCTTATGCGTCTTGCAAGGCTGTGCGGCAGTACGGGTTTTGCTCCCGACGGCGAGTGTCTTGACGGAGCAAAGGTCAACGCCGCCCTCATACGCGACATCTCCGCAGAGAGAATTTATGCCGAACTGCGCGCCATATTGCACGCGGACGGAGTTTACGGCGTAAAGCGCGGACAGTACGCCGCGCTGTGTATTCTCAGGGATACGGGCGTGCTGGCCCATATCCTGCCCGAACTTGCTCTGGGGGAGGGGATGTCCCAGAGGCAGGACTACCATATGTACGACGTGCTGGAACACTCTCTGCGGTGCGTGATGTACGCGGCGGACGACATACGCCTTGCGGCGCTTCTGCACGACGTGGGCAAGCCGTACTGCAGGATAACGTCCGGGGTCTACCACAATCACGAGCAGGAGGGGGCGCGCATCGTGCGCGAAATATGCGCGCGGCTGAAAGTTCCCAAAAAACTTGCGGAGGAGACGGCGCGCCTTACCGCCCTGCATATGTATGATTGTGCGGGCAACGCGAGGGAGAGCAAAGTGCGCCGTATGATTGTGCGCAACAGGGACATATTTTTCAAGCTGACGGAGCTAAAACAGGCCGACTATTCCGCATGCAGGGACGACCTCTCCGAAGCCCCTTCCGTGACCCGCTGGCGGGAAATTTATCAGGCAATGCTGGCGGAAAAGGTTCCGTTCAGTCTGAAGGAACTTAAAGTCAGGGGGAACGAGCTTATAGCGGCGGGCGTCCCCCGCGAAAAGACGGGGCGCGTGCTTGAGGCGCTGCTTGCCGAGTGCGCGGTGGCGCCGCAGCTCAACGAACGCAAAAAACTTATATCCGCGGCCGGGCGGATAGCAAAGGAGATTTATGACTGAAATTCTGATAATAATAGCCATAGCGGTGGGGGCGCTGAGCCTTGTCGCTACGGTTGCCGTATGGTTCAAAGTTAAAAACAGTTCTGCGGGACAGTCTGCGCAGAAGCTTGACGACGTTTCCCGCTCGCTCATAAAGCTGGAGGCGGGCATAGGGGAAAATATGCGCCTTGCGCAGGCGCAGGAGGCGCGCATAAACGACCTTAAAAAGAAGCTGGACGACGACCTGAAGTACATATCGGACAGCACCGCGCGCAGTGTGGAGCGAATCAGGCAGTCGGTGGAGGAAAAGCTGTCCTCCACGCTTGAAGGAAAGCTTGCGCAGAGCTACGGAATAATAAGCCAACAGCTTGAAAAGGTTTACAGGGGCATAGGCGAGGTCAACACTCTTGCCTCCAGCGTTACAGACATAAAGAAGCTCTTTTCAAACGTAAAGCTGCGCGGCACGTGGGGAGAGGTACAGCTCGACGCGTTGCTTTCACAGATGCTCGCGCCCAATCAGTACTCCTCTTCCGTAAAGGTGGACAGCCGCAGCGACGCAATGGTGGACTTCGCCGTGCGCCTGCCCTCGCGGGACGAAAGAACGGTGTGGCTGCCCATAGACAGCAAATTCCCCATAGAGGAATACACCCGTCTTGTGGAAGCTTCAGACAAGGCGGCGGCCGCGCAGGCGCTAAAAAATCTTGCGCAGGCAGTAAAGGTGCAGGCGGACAGCATAGCTTCAAAATATATCTTCCCGCCGTCAACCACGGATTTTGCAGTGATGTACCTGCCCCTTGAGGGGCTGTACGCGGAAATCACCAAGCTGCCCGAACTGGACGCATATCTGAGAAAGCGCCGCGTACTCGCGTGCGGCCCTACGAACCTGAGCGCGCTGCTTGCCACTCTTCAGACGGGCTTCAAGACCGTTGCCATAGAAAAGCGCTCCGGCGAGCTGTGGCAGCTTCTCTCGGCGTTCAAGGTGCAGTTTGAAAAGTTTACCGCCGTCCTTGAAAAGACGCAGAAAAAGCTTCAGGAGGCGCAGAACACCATAGAAGAGGCGGGAAGGCGCACCCGCACCATATCAAACAAATTGCGCACCGTTGCCGACATAGGCGAAACGGAGGCGGATAAGCTTCTCTCCGGCGGTGAGGACTGACCGAACGATTTTGGTCTGCGCCATTATTTGGCTGCGCCATATGTTGCTTTTGTATGTGAAATGTATTATAATATAGCGCAGGGCGGCGTAAATTTCTGCCGCGCAGCGTGCGGCGCGTTCCGCGCATATATGGAGATTGTCTATGGCTAAAAACAATGGTAAGTCAAAAGCTCTTACCGGCATACTCTGCTTTATATTCGGGTTTATATTTGCCCTCATAGCCGTAGTGGGCGCGGTTGCAATAGGCGTCTATTATCTGCTAAGAACCAATATAGACGACATTCTCGACGCGGTCGGCGTGGAGAATACCGACAGCGAGGGCAACAAAATCTATATAAACACCAACGAGGTTGCCACTATTACCGACCTGATAAGTTCGCTCAGCAGTCTTGTCGGCGGCGGGTTTGAAAGTCTGACCATAGGCGAGCTGGAAAATATCTTCCCGATTGCCGGCACCCTTGTGGACAGCGTGTATTCCGCGTTGGCAAATATCTTTTCTTCCAACGGCATAACGGCCGACGATATACGTGAGATAATCGACGAGGAGGAGCTTAAAAATACCCCCTTGTCAGAGCTGGGGGACTTCCTGATGGAGAGCTTCCGCGGGGCGGAGGTGCAGACTGTGTTCCGTCTTGTGGGGATTGACCCTGAAGACAATGTACTCTTTCTGTCCGCGGCATACGGCGCAGAGGCAAGCGTCATCTGTTCGGGTGACGGCTCTGTAACCGTGCTGTATGCAGATACGTTCACTGAGGCGGACGGCGTGTATGTGCGTTCTTCAGACGGCGCGTCGCTTGACGGGGAGTTTGAGGATTACCTTGTGCTAAGCGGCAATGAAACGGAGTACAACCTCTACTATGCAGTATCTGACGGCGGCGTCTATGTCGCCGAAGAGAATGACGGGGAGTTTGCTCTCACAGGCGTGATATATACCCGCTATGATGAAGCTCTGGCGGAGTTGTCAGGCGGATACTACTATTCGGACGGCGAGCTTGTA
>CBCPNE010000100.1:0-9044 GCA_965120435.1 uncultured Clostridia bacterium | reverse complement strand
ATAGGGGGTATAAACTATCTTCTTCCCCCTCTTCACTCTCTGCCTGAGCGCCCATTTGCTCATTCTGTCGCGGGCGTCCTCAGGAATGAGTCCGGAGGCTTTCTTCCACCTGCCCGTGAGCAGACGGCCGACAAACAGCAGCGACCTGCCCACCCAGTCGGCGCACATAGCTATCCAGAAGCCCATCGCTCCGAGTTCAAGCTTTGTTCCCTCGCCGAACCACTTTTCAAGCAGGGGCGTTATTGCGTCGTCCGTTAGCACGAAGCATACGCCCACGCGCAGAATTATCATCGAACTTATGGCCGCCCACATTACATACTTTACGTCCGACGTGGCCTTTAAAATGGCGGGCGTAGTGAACGAAAGCGGGTAGGTTATAATCTGGAACGAAAGGCACAGATACAGGCAGCTGAGGGCTATTTCGTAGGCGCTTTCAGGATAATCGTATATAAGCATTACCCACTGCGCCGTGCCCATAAACAGGGCCACCGATACGGCGTTTGCTATAAAGGAAATGATGAACATCTTCTTTATATAGTATTTTACCTGGTCCATATCGCCCGCGCCGACGGCCTGCCCCACCACCGTAAGACTTGCCGTGCCTATGCCGCTGCCCACGACGGAAGCATAGTTGTTTATGCCGTTGGCTATGGAGTTGGCATTGGCCTGTATGTTTACCGAACTCTCCACGCCGTCTATTACGGATGTCTGGTAGTAGCACCCCGCGCTTACAAATCTGAAAGTGAGCAGCTTGCCGAGCTGGAAAAGGCAGCTTTCAATTCCGCTGGGTATGGCTATGTAAAGAATCTTTTTTATCATCTTGCCGTCAAAACGGAATTTTTCAAATATATTTATGCGCACAAGGTTTTTACGGTTTGTGAGAAGCACGAGCATATATATGGCAGGAATGACCCTTGCTATGAGCGTGGCGAGCGCCGCGCCTACCACCTCCATATTGAACACGTTGATAAACAGCGCGTTGAGCCCTATGTTGACAAAGCAGCTTATGGCCGCGCTGGTCATTGTGTAAATGCTCTTTCGCTGGGCGCGCAGCAACGCCGCGCAGCCGTTGAAAAGCCCTATGAACGGGAAGGAAGCCGCCGTTATGTAGAAGTACTGCCGCTGATATTCGTAAGTGACGGGGCTGGATTGCTTTACGTCGCTGAAAATAAGGTTTAACAGCGGCGCATTGAGAATTAAACATACCGCGGCTATCACCAAAGAAAGTAACAACACGAGCATCAACATCTGTTTTGCACTTTTGTTGGCGTTATCGTACTCGCGCGCGCCTATAAACTGGCTGGTAATTATCGCTCCGCCCGTGGCGAACGCCGAAAACAACTGAATTATAAGGTTGTTTATCTGGTCTACGTTGGATACGGCGTTGCCCGCGTTGCCCGCCGCGTCTATGCCCGAAACCATAGCCGAGTCGAAGAAACCAAGCGACGTTGAAAAAATTGATTCTATAACTATCGGGGCAACAAGCCACAGCAGCTGTTTGCCCGTAAAAAGCGAATACTTCTTTTTAGCCTTTGTCTGTACAGTCTGCAACTCTTTCCTCCATTCCGCCTCCGCCACCGCGGCGGAAGTTTGTTATTCTCTCTCACATTAGCCTAAATATTTTACAACAGTTTTTCTTGATTTTCTACGGGTTTATGCGCTATAATTATGTAAAAATACTGATTTTTCAACAATGAGGAGGCATTGCTTATGCCCGAAAGCAGGCGGTTGGACGTACACGAAAAAGAGCCGGACAGAATTTACGCGGGCAGTGCGCTGAGAGAGGCGGGCTTTATTATGACCGCACCGCACTGCCACTCATATTACGAACTGTTTTACGTGGAAACGGGCGCGTGCAGTTTTTTTGCGGGCAACAATATGCACGACCTGCACGCGGGCGACTTTTTGCTCATCCCGCCGCAGGTATTCCACTACACGCGCTATATGTTCGGCCCGTGCCGCAGGAGCAACATATTTTTCCGCGAACGGGACATAGACGGGGCGGCGGCCGCACTTATGCCGCAGGGCAGGGATTTTTTTGACGAGGTGCGCATATTCCAGACGCCCGAAGGCTACCGCGAACAGATTACCGCGCTGATATACCGTATGGTCAGGGAGGAAAAAATAGGCGACGAACGCACCGCCCCTATGCTGGAGGCGCTGCTGAAAATGCTGTTTCTGCTGTGCGGCAGGGAATGTGCTTTCCTGAAAAATCTGCCCGAAAATATACACACGACGGACAGACCCATTGTGGAGGCCGCAAGGTTTATCGGCGAGCGGTATATGTACGACATAACCGCCGCGGAAATTGCCGCCGCCGCGGGGTACAGCCCCAACTATCTGAGCAAAAAATTCAGGGAGGCCGTGGGCATAGGCATACACGAATACCTTGTTTTTATACGCCTTCAGCGAGCCGCGCTGGAACTCCTTTCCACAGAAGATTCGGTAACGGCCATTGCGCTGAGGTGCAGCTTTTCCGACGGGAATTATTTCAAGGACGCGTTCAAGAAAAAATACGGAGTAACGCCGAGGGCGTACAGAAAATAAAATTAAATTTTTTTGATTTTCAGGGGAAATTTATTTCAGATAATATTCAGTGATTTTTTGGGCGTTTATATGCGGAATAATTATTCTGACAGCATCAGAAAAATTTTTGCAGGCGGCTGAAATTTCAGCCGCCTGCAATTTGCCCGCGATAATTTTCCGAAGTTAAAAAAGGCGGGATTTCCCGCCTTTTTCCGCCGCCGTAAAACGGCGAACTTTTTTATTTGCTGGTATAGCGGAGTTTACGGAAAGTGCCGTCCTCCTTATGTATCATAATACTTGCCTCCTGACGCTGGGCAAGCATTTTGGCATACTCTATGGCCTCCGCCTGCGTTTCAAAAAGTTTTATTGCCTTTTTGCCCCTGTTGAACTTTATCTGCCATTTGCCGTCTGCCGCACGCTTGGTTATATGATAGACCTTTGCCGACGTACCTGAAGCGGCGGGCCTTGCCGCGGGTGCAGGTTTGGGCGCAGACTTTTTTTCAACAGCCGTCGTCTGAGCGACCTCAACGGGCTCTTCCGCAGGCTTATTCTCTTCTACGGGTGCAGGCTCAGAAACGGGCGCGGGCGCAGGTTCCGCCACCGGCTGTGCAACGGGCCGCTCTTCCGGCTTTGCCTCTTCCTGAGGAGCGTCGGCCAGGCGCTGCCGTTCCTGCTCTTCGCGAACTTTTTTCTTTGTCCTTGCGGCCTTTGCCGCCACTACGGCAATTATTATTATTGCTATCAGAACAATAGCCGCAATAACAATCCATATCCAAAGCTCTAAAGGACCCAACTTATCTGTCATTGCAATCAGAAGGTTCATATTTATACTCCGAATTGTATTTTTCAGGGAAATTCCCTTATATTAATTATAATCAAATAGCGCGCAAAGTCAAGCGCACGACGCATTTTTTGCGCCGTGCGCATACAAATTATGACTAAATCTGCGCACATTGCCTATTTTGCGAGCGATTGCACCACGTTTTCGGGCGCAAGCTCAAATCTTTCAAACGTTTCGATAAACTTGCCCCTTCCCTGCGTGAGGGAACGGAGAGCAGTGGCATAGGTGAGAAGTTCCGCCTTGGGAGCTTCCGCCGTTATTATCTGCAAATCGTCCTGCGCGTCCATACCTATTATTCTGCCGCGGCGCTTGTTCAGGTCGCCCAGCACGTCGCCGAGGTACTGTTCGGGTACGCCTATTCTGAGTTTGGAATACGGCTCAAGTATGGCGGGCTTTGCGTTTTTTAGCCCCTCTTTGAAGGCTATCTCCGCCGCCGCTTTGAACGCCGCTTCAGAACTGTCCACCTCGTGATAGCTGCCGTCCACAAGCACTGCGCGCAGCCTTATCACGGGATAACCCGCAATCACTCCGTTGGGAAGGCACTCAGTTATGCCCTTTTCAACGGCGGGTATATACTGTTTGGGAACGGAGCCGCCCACAACCTCTTCATCGAATTCAAAGTCGGCCTCGCACGGTTCAAAGCGTATCTTGCAGTGACCGTACTGCCCGTGCCCGCCGGACTGCTTTTTATACTTGCCCTCGGCAACGGAAGTGCCCAGAATAGTCTCTTTATAATTTATGGCGGGCGTGCGCAGGTCTGCGTCCGCGCCGAATTTGGACTTGAGCTTTTTGACGATTATCTCCAGATGCACTTCGCCCTGTCCGCCGATAAGCGTTTCGCCCGTGTCTGCAATCTTGCGCACGCCGAAGGATTTATCCTCCTCCTCAAGGCGGGCAAGACCTGAAAACACCTTGTCCTCCGTACCCTTGACCTTGGCATATACCGCCATAAACAGCACGGGGCGCGGGAAGAGTATGGGGTCGAATACGACGGGGTTCTGCTCATCGCAGAGCGTGTCGCCCGTGTTGGTGTTTGTAAGCTTGGACACCGCGCCTATGTCGCCCGCCGTAAGCTCTGAAACGGGTTCCTGTTTCCTGCCCTTCAAAAGATAGATGGCGTTTATCCGCTCGGTCTGCCCCGTAGTGGAATTGAGCACCGTCATACCAGTTTTAAGTACACCGCGGCACACCCTTAAATAGTTCATCTTTCCCACAAAGGAATCGACCGCCGTCTTGAACACCTGCGCGGCGAATGGCTGGGCGTCGTCGCACTCTACGGGCACGACTTCGTCCTTGACCGTGTCCGTGGCCAGAAGGTCTGACCTTTCGGAAGCGTCCGGCATATACTTTACAATCTCGTTCATAAGATTGATGACGCCCCTGTTCTGGAGCGCGCTGCCCGCCATAACGGGCACGGTGTTTATATTTGCAATACCCTTGCGTATGCCGTGTATAATCTCTTCGCGGTCGAGCGAGCCCGTTTCAAAGTATTTTTCAAGCAGAACGTCGTCGTTTTCCGCAGCCGTCTCTGTAAGCGAAAGCTGCATTGCCGCGAGAGCTTCGCGCGCGTCGTCGGGCACGGGAATCTCTTCAGGGCCTACGCCCGTAAAGTGATAGGCCTTTTCCGTGAGGGCGTTCACCATACCCGTCATTTTATTGCCTTCCATTATGGGAATCTGTATGGGGGCGATTTTGCCGTGATACTTTTCCTGAAGGGCGGCCACCGTGCCGTTGTAGTCGGCGTTTTCCTTGTCCATTCCGTTGATGAATATGACCATAGGTTTTTTTGCCTTGAGGCAGGCGTTTATGGCCTTTTCCGCCCCGACGGTGACGGCGCCGCTTGCGCCCATCACCACCAGCGCGCCGCCGCAGGCGCGCATCGCCTGGTTGAACTCCCCTTCAAAATCGTAAAATCCGGGCACGTCCAGAAGATTGAGCTTGGTCTCCTTCCATACCGTGTAGCATACAGAGAGCGAAACGGACATCTTGCGCGCTATTTCCTGTTCGTCATAGTCGCTGACCGTGGTGCCCGCCTCCACCTTGCCCATTCTGTCAATGGACCTTCCGTTGAACATAATGGCTTCGCACAGGGTGGTCTTGCCCTCGCCGCTGTGCCCGATGATTGCAATGTTGTGAATGTCTTTGGCTTTGATGCTCATATATTTTCCGCTGTCCCTTATCATATTTACGCGCCGTCCGCAGACGGAAACTTGCGTACAAATCAATTATACAGTATGAAGCCCGAAAAATCAATACCCTTTCGGCGAAAAAGGCTTTTGTCGGCAAAAGGGCCTCAAAAACAGCGCAAAAAGGCAGACTTACTCCTCAGCCCTGAGGCAGAGATAGACGGCTTCGCCGCAGTCGTTTTTAAGACGGCAATGGTAGTCCGGGCAGTCCTCTATGTACGATTGAAGTATTCTCAGCAGAGCGCGGAACGACGAATCGGAAAGCTCGGCGAAAAAAAACGTTCCGCCGCGGCGGCAGTCGTAACTTTCTTCGTTGCAGAAGTTAAAGGATATACGCATTTTTTTACTCACTATATTTTTATTTTAACGCCTATCTTAAAAGTACGGGCAGGGAAGTGCAGACGGCGTCAAGTTCGCGGCGGGTAAGATTTTTCAGGCGATTATAGTCCTTTTCAAACTGTCTTTTGAAGTCGGTGCGGTAATTTCTCAACGTCCGCTCGCAGACGTGCAGCCGCAGGGCAAGCACGCAGTCCGGCATCCCGAAATTTATCGGGGACATTATCATCTGACTGAAGAAGTACGCCCTGCAATCGTGCTTGCAGTAATCGAAATTGCGCCAATATACCAAAGATAATTGTACGGCAATGTAAGCTGGGTAATCAAGGTAGATATCTTTGGCACAGGCGGCCGACTGCATGGTTTTGAGAACCATATCGTTAGACCTTGCCATTTAATCACCTGAATTTGTATTTTTATCTATTATACAACAAAATCCGCCCCCTTTACGGCAAGATTTTTGCCGTAAAGGGGGCGGCGTGCAACAGACGGAAAAAGGCGGCAATTCTTCGTAAAATATCTGTTTAAAATGTGCGCGGCAGAGTTATAAATAAGCGTAAAGCAACTTGGAGTATTCCGCGGATATGCCGCGGAATGAAAGGAGGTAAAAAATGAACGGCAACCGCTTCACGCAAAACAGTATTCAGACGATTAACAAATGTGAACAGCTCGCCTCCGGATACGGCAATGCAGAGATTATGCCCGTACACCTGCTGTACTGCCTTATGGATAAGGACGGGCTGATTGCACGCATCCTCTCCCGTTCGGGCACGGATACCGACGGCCTTGCGCGGGCGGCCCTGGAAGAAACAGAGCGCCTGCCGAGAAGCACCGGGCAGACACGCGGCAATATATTCCTTTCGGCGGCGACAAAGAGAATTTTTACGGGAGCGGAGAAGCTCGCCGCGGATATGAAAGACGATTATATCTCGGTGGAACACTTGTTTTTAAGCCTGATGGACGAAAACGACCGAACCGCCTCCGCCATTTTAAACCGCTTCGGCGTCACCAGAAACGCATTTTTGCAGGGGCTTAAAAAGGTGCGGGGCAACACCAACGTCAAGACGGACAACCCCGAAGAAACTTACGACGCGCTTGAAAAATACGGCTCTGACCTGACGGCGGCGGCAAGAAAGCACAAACTTGAACCCGTAATAGGCAGGGACGAGGAGATAAGGAACGTAATACGCATACTCTCGCGCAAGACAAAGAACAACCCCGTGCTTATAGGCGAACCGGGCGTGGGCAAGACGGCCATAGCCGAGGGGCTTGCGCAGAGGATTGTAAAGGGCGACGTGCCCGAGGGGCTCAAAGATAAAACGCTGTTTTCGCTGGATATGGGCGCGCTTATTGCGGGCGCGAAATACAGGGGCGAATTTGAAGAGAGGCTCAAGGCCGTACTCGGCGAGGTGGCAAAATCCGAGGGCAGGATACTGCTATTCATAGACGAACTGCACACCGTTGTAGGGGCGGGCAAGACGGAGGGCGCGATGGACGCGGGCAACCTTTTGAAGCCGCTGCTTGCGCGCGGCGAGCTGCACTGCATAGGCGCAACCACGCTGGACGAATACAGGAAGTATATTGAAAAAGACGCCGCGCTTGCCAGAAGATTCCAGCCCGTGACGGTAAACGAGCCCACCGTAGAGGACACAATATCCATACTGCGCGGCCTCAGAGAGAGGTTTGAGATATTCCACGGCGTGCGCATACACGACGATGCGCTCGTGGCCGCCGCCACCCTTTCCAACAGATATATAACCGACCGTTTTTTGCCCGACAAGGCGATAGACCTTGTGGACGAGGCGGCCGCAATGATAAGGACGGAAATAGATTCAATGCCGTCTGAAATGGACGCGCTCAACCGCAGAATACTGCAGCTGGAAGTTGAGGAAAAGGCGCTCTCCAAGGAGAAGGACAACGTGTCCGCCGCAAGGCTGGAGACGCTTAAAAAGGAACTTGCAGACAGCAAGGAAACTTTTGCCGCAATGAAAGTAAAGTGGGAGGACGAAAAGAGGGACATACAGTCTGAAAAGGAACTCAAGGAAAAGGTTGACGCGATGAAGGGCGAGATTGATTCGGCCACGAGCAGCGGCGATTTGGAGAAGGCCGCGCGGCTGAGGTACGGCGAGCTGCCCGCCCTTGAAAAGAAGCTTGAAGAGGCAAAGGCGCAGAACGCGGGCAGAAAGGGCGACCTGTTGCAGGACGAAGTTACGGAAGAGCAGATAAACGAGATTGTGTCGCGCTGGACGGGCATACCCGTGGCGCGCCTTAAAGAGGGCGAGCGTGAAAAGATACTGCACCTTGAGGACGACCTGCACAGACGCGTCGTCGGGCAGGATGAGGCCGTCGGCAAGGTTGCCGAAGCCATACTGCGCTCCCGCGCGGGAATTTCTGACCCGTCCAGACCGATAGGTTCCTTCCTCTTCCTCGGGCCCACGGGCGTGGGCAAGACCGAACTTGCGAAGTCGCTCGCCGAAAACCTGTTTGACGACGAAAAGAACATAGTGCGCATAGATATGTCCGAATATATGGAAAAATTCTCGGTATCCCGCCTTGTGGGGGCGCCTCCCGGATACGTCGGCTACGAGGAGGGCGGCACGCTCACCGAAGCGGTGCGCAGAAAGCCCTACTCCATCGTGCTGTTCGACGAGATTGAAAAGGCGCACCCCGACGTGTTCAACATACTGCTACAGATACTCGACGACGGCAGAGTGACCGACTCCCAGGGGCGCACGGTGGACTTCAGGAACACCATAATAATACTCACCTCCAACCTCGGTTCGGCGGATATTATAGAGGGCATAGAAAACGGCGAAATTTCCGGGGCCGCGCAGGACAGAGTATATGCAATACTCAGGCAGTCCTTCCGTCCCGAATTTCTGAACAGGCTGGACGAGATAATAATGTTCAGGCCGCTCACAAGGGAAAATATAGGCGGCATAGTGGATATACAGCTCTCCCGCCTTGCGGCGCGGCTTGAAGCCGAAAATCTTAAGCTTGAAGTTACAGACGGGGCGAAGAGCTATATCGCAGAGAACGGCTACGACAGCGTATACGGCGCGCGCCCTCTGAAGAGGTTCATACAGAAACACGCCGAAACGCCCATAGCAAGATATATCATAGAGAAAAACCCGCAGGCGGAGACGACTATCGTA
>CBCPNE010000099.1:0-4046 GCA_965120435.1 uncultured Clostridia bacterium | reverse complement strand
TGGTGCGGATAACAGGAGTTGAACCTGCACGGTCGCCCACAGGAACCTGAAACCTGCGCGTCTGCCAATTCCGCCATATCCGCATTTATATACAGCGCGTCTGCCTGCACCATATCTGCAAAACATAAATATTATAATTAATATGCGTTTCAAAGTCAAGCTATAAAAGGTTGCAAAACAAATAATTGTTGCTACAGTGGTAGCGGTAAATTATCCAAGTGTTCGTTTTTAACTGTTTTTTGTAAATACTAACATTTTAAGATTATTTTAAATTGCAGCATATTACAGTTTGCAACCGCGGCACAATTTTGATATAATTTTATCGATATAAAAATTACAATTTTGTTTTTTATAAGTTCAAATTTTTTAATAGGAGAAGAACAAATGGAGTTCAAATTTACTTACGAAGTTTGCGACAGCGTTGAAAAGCTTGAAGCGCAAATCAAAAAAGTAAAGGAAGCGCAGAAAATTTACTCTACCTTTACTCAGGAGCAGGTAGATAAAATCTTTCTTGCGTGCGCAATCGCCGCAAACAAGGCGCGCATTCCTCTTGCCAAACTTGCAGTACAGGAAACAGGTATGGGCGTGGTAGAGGACAAGGTCATCAAGAACAACTATGCGGCGGAATATATCTATAATAAATATAAGTTTACAAAGACCTGCGGAGTTGTTGAAGAAGACAAATCATCCGGCTTCAAAAAAATTGCCGAACCTATCGGCCTTATCTCTGCGGTAATTCCCACAACAAACCCTACGTCTACGGCGATATTCAAGACGCTTCTGTGCCTTAAAACGCGCAATGGCGTAATAATAAGTCCCCATCCCCGCGCAAAGGAGAGCACAATAGCGGCCGCTAAAATTGTATATGAAGCTGCGGTGGCTGCCGGTGCGCCCGAAGGTATAATAGGCTGGATAGATAGGCCCTCGCTCGATATGACCAACCTTCTTATGACGGAGAGCGACACCATTCTTGCCACGGGCGGCCCCGGAATGGTCAAGTCCGCGTATTCAAGCGGCAAACCTGCGCTTGGCGTAGGTGCCGGAAATACCCCCGCAATCATAGACGAAAGCGCAGATATACTGCTTGCGGTTAGCTCAATTATTCACTCAAAGACATTTGATAACGGTATGATATGCGCTTCAGAGCAGTCAGTTATCGTTGCCGATAAGATATATGACAAAGTAAAGAAAGAGTTTGCTTACCGCGGTTGCTATTTTCTGAATCCCGAAGAGACGGAAAAGGTAAGAAAGACTATTATAATAAACGGTGCGCTCAACGCCAAAATTGTAGGCCAGAGCGCCCACACAATAGCAGAGCTTGCCGGCGTGAAAGCACCTGAAAGCACAAAAGTGCTGATAGGCGAGGTGGAGTCCGTCGATATATCGGAGGAGTTTGCGCACGAAAAACTCTCTCCGGTGCTTGCAATGTACAGGGCGAAGAATTTTGACGACGCCCTCAATAAAGCTGAAAAGCTCATTGCGGACGGAGGTTTCGGACATACGTCGTCTATATATCTCAACGAAAACGTTGCCAAAGACAGATTTGATAAATTCTGCGAGCGTATGAAGACCTGCAGAATACTTTTAAACACGCCCTCTTCTCACGGCGGCATAGGCGACCTTTACAACTTCAGACTTGCGCCCTCGCTTACGCTCGGCTGCGGCTCCTGGGGTGGCAACTCCGTATCTGAAAATGTAGGCGTAAAACATCTTCTGAATATTAAATCGGTTGCTGAAAGGAGGGAAAATATGCTTTGGTTCAGAGCGCCTCAGAAGGTATATATCAAAAAGGGTTGCCTGCCCGTTGCTCTCGACGAACTCAAGACCGTTATGGGCAAAAAGAAGGCTTTTATAGTAACGGACAGCTTTCTTTACAAGAGCGGCTTTACAAAGTGCATAACCGATAAACTTGACGAAATGGGTATCTCCCACGATACATTCTTTAATGTTGAGCCCGACCCTACGCTTGCGTGCGCGCTTGAGGGCGCGGCTCGGATGCGCAGCTTTGAGCCTGATACGATTATCGCGCTCGGCGGCGGCAGTGCTATGGACGCCGCAAAGATAATGTGGGTACTCTATGAACATCCCGAAGCCGACTTCCTTGATATGGCTATGCGCTTTATAGATATAAGGAAAAGGGTTTACACATTCCCCAAGATGGGAGAAAAGGCTTACTTCATTGCTATACCTACCTCGGCGGGTACGGGGTCGGAGGTAACGCCCTTCGCCGTAATTACCGATGAAAAGACGGGCGTAAAGTATCCGCTCGCCGACTATGAGTTGATGCCGAATATGGCCATTGTTGATACCGACCTGCATATGTCGGCGCCCAAGGGGCTCACCGCGGCGTCCGGTATTGACGCCGTGACCCACGCGCTTGAAGCTTATGCTTCCGTAATGGCCACCGACTATACAGACGGTCTCGCCATTCAGGCGCTTAAAGTTATCTTCAAATATCTGCCCCGCGCATATGACAACGGGCAGACGGACGTAGAGGCCAGGGAAAAGATGGCCAACGCCGCAACTATGGCGGGTATGGCGTTTGCCAATGCCTTCCTCGGCGTCTGCCACTCTATGGCGCACAAACTCGGTGCGTTCCACCATCTGCCCCACGGCGTAGCAAACGCGCTTATGATAGACGAAGTTTTGCGCTTCAACTCGGCCGAAGCGCCTGTAAAGATGGGTACTTTCAGTCAGTACGACCACCCCAAGACGTTAAGGCGCTACGCAGAGGTTGCCGAAGTGTTAGGCCTGGGCGGCAAAAATGATAAGGATAAACTTGAAAATCTTATCAAGGCGTTAGACGAACTCAAGGCAAAGATTGGCATCAAAAAGACAATCAAGGAATACGGCATAGACGAAAAGAACTTCCTTGACAGGCTTGACGAAATGACTGAACAGGCCTTTGACGACCAGTGCACAGGCGCAAATCCCCGCTATCCTTTGATGGGCGAGATAAAGCAGATGTACCTCAACGCATATTACGGTAAATAAGGAGGAAAATTATGAAAAGCGATAAAATAGTTGCGCTCAGACCGGGCAAAAAGATTTACAGGGAAGGCGACAAGCTTATAAAACTCTTTGATAAGGGCTATTCCAAAGCTGACATACTCAATGAAGCGCTCAACCAGGCGCGCGTGGAGGAGACCGACCTCAACATACCCAAAATCGAGGCGGTCACAGTGGTGGACGGCAGCTGGTCAATAGTGATGAACTATATAGAGGGCCCCACGCTTGAGCAGCTTATGAACGAAAATCCCGACAAGCTTGACGAATATATCAACCTCTTTGTGGATTTGCAGCGCACCGTACACACTAAACGCGTGCCCCTTCTGAATATGCTCATCGAAAAGATGAACAGAAAGATAAGCGCCGCAAACCTCAATGCAACCACGCGCTATGACCTTCATACCCGTCTTTCGGGAATGAAGAGGCACACGAAGCTGTGCCACGACGACTTCAATCCCAGCAACATCATAATCACTGCAGACGGCACGCCCTACATAGTGGACTGGGCGCATGCCACGCAGGGAAACGCCTCTGCCGATGTGGCGCGCTCCTACCTGTTGTTCTATCTTCAGGGCAAGGCGGACGTGGCAGAAAAGTATCTCAAGCTGTTCTGCAAAAAGACGGACACCGCCATACAGTACGTTCAGAAGTGGATTCCAATTGTTGCGGCTTCCCGCCTTGTAAAGGCGCCTGAAGAGGAAAAGGAATTCCTTATGAAATGGATTGATGTGGTTGAATACGAATAATTAATGATTCCTGTAAGGCTTGCTGTTAAAAAAGCAAGCCTTATTTAGTTGAAAGGTTTGCATTATTCGTGATATAATATTTTGCAATGAACGAACTGATGTGTTTTACTCATATTGAATTTGTAGACGACCCCAACGTCGTCGGCAGACTGTACTGGTACAGCTGCCCGTTTGAAGATGTTGAGGAGGGCGACGAGGTTATCGCCCCGCTCGGCCGTCACAATAACCTGCAAAAGGGCGTCGTGAGGGAGGTGCTGCGCACCGAAAGCTACAATGCGCTCTTTCCGCTGT
>CBCPNE010000098.1:0-2686 GCA_965120435.1 uncultured Clostridia bacterium | reverse complement strand
CAGGTTTCAGTTTCCGACTGCTCAGAAGTTACTTCTTCAAGAGAAATTTGCTCTGTTTCGGCCTCTCCTAACACTTCCTCTGCTGCGGGTTCTTCCGTCTGCTCCGCAGATACCTCTTCAGGCAAAGGTTGTACTTCCTCAGGCGTCTGTTCTGCCTCTGCAACCGATATTTCGGCAGGGCTGAATTCCGTAAAGCCTGACACCACTTCCACTGCGGGCGCAACCTCTTCCGCAGGGTCCCTGTCGGGCGCGCCTATTTCAGCAATGTCGCAGGCTATCTGTGCGGCAAGCTCTTCCGGGCTGACGAACTTCCTTATGCCGCGTATATAATTTAAAAATTTTACAGTTACCGTTTTGCCGTAGAGCGAGCCATCATACCCGATTAAGTGGGCCTCAAGCACGTCTGAATTTTCGCCGAACGTGGGGCGCGCGCCGAAGTTTGCCACTCCGCGATACTTTTCGCCGTCAAATTCCACCTCAACGCCATATACGCCGCGTGCAACGAACACCTTATTTTCAGGATAGACAACGTTGGCCGTGGGATAACCTATGCTGCCGCCCCTGCCGTTGCCTTCCGCAACAGTACCGCTGACAAAGTATTCGCGCCCCAACAGGGCGTTTGCCTTCTGGATTCTGCCCTCTTCTATATATCTCTTTATAAGGGTTGTGCTTACCTTTTCGCCGTCCACTGCGAGGTCCTTGACGGCCATATACCAAACAGCGTTGTCCTCGTCGTCGGCATAATTTTTTAGCGTAGACGACTTACCCTTAGCGCCCGCGCCGAAGCGGAAATCTTTGCCGCTCATATATGCCTTTATATTGATGAAATTTTCAAGCGTGCTTAAAAATTCCGCGGCGGTTGTGCCCCTGAACTCATCCGTATAATCTATCCTTAGCACAAACTTTGTATTGTAGGCCGCAAGGAACTGAAGGCGTTCTTCAAACGTAAACACCTGTCTGCCCCCCTTGCCTTCGGCAAACATCATAACACCGAAGTCCAGGCCGTTTATCTTTGCCTGAAGCTTTGCCTTTTTAAGAAGTTCGGCATGTCCGATATGTATAGCGTCGAAACAACCGAGTACCAAAAGCGCCGGAAAAGAATATTCATCCCTTTTGTAGTCTACGATTTCTAACATAATTTTAACCTCGATACAAGTTTTGAGCCGTCCGAATAGCCTACGCCGTAAAAACTGCCGTCGGCAAGATATACCCTGTATAGCCCCTCGGCACATCCGCAATCCGCCGCCATGCCATTTGTATAGCGCTTCTGCCCGTGCGGAGTAAGCTTTTCCGCAGGGTAGGGCAGCACGCTGTCAGTCGGAATAAGATATGAAGCTATATTCTCTGCAGTGAGAGACTGCGTTTCAACTGCATTTTCAATGCAAAAACAGCCGCTTTGGGTGCGGATAAGGGCGCTCATAACGGCTGCGGTGCCCAACGCCGCGCCGACGTCGCGCGCAAGCGAACGGATATATGTGCCGCTGCCACACTCTATTTCAAAGCGGAAAGCGTTTGCAGACGAGCGGCCGAGCAGTTTAATGCCGCCAATATTCACCTTTTTGGGCGCAAGCTCTGCCGTTCCGCCGCGGCGGGCTATACTGTAGCCCCTCTCTCCGCCGACGCTCTTTGCGCTGTAGAGCGGGGGCGTCTGCATAATGTCCCCCGTAAACGCAGGGAGAACGGCGGAAATCTCCTCCTCTTCAGGCACTCTGCCGCCTTCCGACAATACCTTGCCGGTGGTATCCAGCGTATCCGTATGCACGCCGAATAAAAATTCAGTCGTATATTTCTTGCGTTTGGAAAGAAAGTATTCAAACAGCCTGCAGGCATTTCCCACAGCCACAGGCAGCACGCCGCACGCCATAGGGTCAAGCGTACCCATATGTCCGCACGGACAGCCCGTGAGTTTTTTTATTACGGAAACTTCGCGCGCGGAGGACACTCCGCAGGCCTTGTTTACATTTATAAAACCGTTCATATGTGCTGATAGACGGCGTAAGTCAGCCTGTCTATTACCTCTTCATAGTCGCCGAAGAGCATACAGCCGCTGGCGAGTATGTGCCCGCCTCCGCCGAACGTGCCTGCTATGGCGTTTACGTCCGCCGTACCCTTGCTGCGCAGGGAAGCCTTGTACTGACCCTTCTTCATTTCCATAATGGCTATCGCCACTTCCACCCCGTCTATTGACAGGGGATAGTCCACGAATCCCTCTGTCATACTGCGGGCGGCGCCCGTCTCTTCAAGCGCGTCGTTGGAAACGAATATAAACGCCAGCTTGTCGTCAATGGCAAACCTGAGGTTTGCCACGGCCCGCTGAAACAGCAGGGCGCGCTCCTTCTTCTGGCGGGAAAACATCTGATAATTTATCTCTTTGACGTCCGCCCCGGCACCGCGCAGGCGGGCGGCGACTTCAAACGTATGCGCGGTAACGTCTGCGTGAGCAAACGAGCCGCTGTCAGTCACAAGACCGAGCATCAAAAGGTTGGCTACGGCGGTTGTTATCTCCAGCCCTGCCGCGTCTAATACGGAAGGCATAACCTCGCAGGTGGCCGAGCATACCTGAACGCAGTTGTGTTTTGCGTAGCCCTTATTGGAGACGTGATGGTCAATGTTCACAGTATCCCCTCTGAACTTTGAAAAGACGTGGCCGAACGTACCCATTCTGGCTATGTCGGCACAATCCACG
>CBCPNE010000097.1:0-2619 GCA_965120435.1 uncultured Clostridia bacterium | reverse complement strand
GCGTATTCTGCGACCAAAGAGACGGAGGAAGAGCCGCCGTTGGAAAAACTTGAACACGCGCCCTCGGTATGCGTTGTTGGAGCAGGTCCCGCAGGGCTCTGCTGTGCAGTACGGCTCTGCGAGCGTGGGTACGCGCCCGTGATAATAGAACGGGGACAGCGAGTGGAAGAGCGGACCGCCGCGGTGAACAAGTTCATTACGTTGGGAGAGCTTGACGCGGACAGCAACGTGCAGTTCGGCGAAGGCGGCGCGGGCACATTTTCAGACGGGAAACTGAATACTCAGACTAAGGATGGCTATAACCGCGACGTATTGAAGATATTTCACCGTTTCGGCGCGCCCGATGAGATTCTTTATTCAAACAAACCGCATATAGGCAGTGACAGATTGCGCTCCGTGCTGATAAATTTACGGGCATACATAGAAAGCTGCGGCGGAAAATTCCTCTTCGGTAAGCGGTTTACAGGTTTCACTCAAAGCGGAGGAAATCTGCGGTCGGTAATATATCGCGACGTGTCAAGCGGCAGTGATGAAGAGATGCAGACATCAGCGGCGGTGCTTGCTTTGGGGCACTCCGCAAGGGATACATTCCGCGCGCTTAGTGCGTCAGGCGTATATATGGAGCCGCGGGATTTTGCCGTAGGGGTGAGAATAGAACACCTTGCAAGCAATATAAATACAGCGCAGTACGGCAAAGCTGCGCGGCTGTTGCCTGCGGCCGATTATAAACTTGTTTCTCACGCGCACGACAGAACGGCGTTTACTTTCTGTATGTGCCCCGGCGGTGTGGTCATACCTGCGGCGAGTGAGGCCGGCGGGGTAGTTGTAAACGGAATGAGCGACTTCGCCCGCAATGGAGTAAATTCAAATTCGGCGCTTATGGTACAGTTGAGTCGCGGAGACTACGGTGAGGGGCTCTTTGACGGAATGGATTTCCAACGCAGGCTTGAAGAGCTTGCCTTTAAGGCGGGCGGAGGGAGTTACCGCGCGCCCTGTCAGCTTTGGGGCGACTTTGCGCGAGGAAAAATATCCGACAGATTCGGGGAAGTTTTGCCTACCTATGCCGCAGGAGTAACGTTTGCCCCGCTTGACGAGGTGCTTCCGACTGTCGTTACAGAGGCGTTAAAAGTTGCCGTGCCTGATATGGACAGGCGGCTTAACGGATTTGCATCGCACGACGCTGTGCTTACAGGCGTAGAGTCGCGTTTTTCCTCGCCTGTGCGCATAGTCCGCGGGGAGGACAGGCAGAGCGTTTCGGTAAAAAATCTGTATCCCTGCGGGGAGGGCAGCGGCTATTCGGGCGGCATAACAAGTTCAGCGGCTGATGGCATAAAAACGGCCGAATTTATATATAAATCGCACAAAAATGGCCAAAACAATCATTAAAACGCTATAAACTTATCATATTTTTTACACATACTCCGACTATAATTTCAGTTGTAAACAGAGGAGAGAGGGACGGAAAAGTTCCCGCCTTTGAAAACGACCACACATAACTTTTTTCATATTCTCTCGAATAGGGGTTGCGCCGTGAGGCGCGGCCCCTACCCCGTTTGAGCGAAGCGAAAAACGGTATAGCAAAAGCGCCGCCGTTTGAGCGAAGTGAAAAACGGGTATAGTCTAAGCGCCGTGAGGCGCGGCCCCTACCCCGTTTGAGCGAAGTGAAAAACGGGTATAGCTTAAGCGCCGTGAGGCGCGGCCCCTACCCCGTTTGAGCGAAGCGAAAAACGGGTAAAAAATAGAGAAGCAAAGTAAAAAGCGGCGGGTGCATAGTGTATGCGCCCGCCGCTTTAAGTACAGCGTAAGTTTACTGTATTGTTTCTACGTTAATAAGGTTGGAATTGCCGCTCTTACCGTTGGGCGTACCGCCTGTAAGTACAATCTTATCGCCCTTGTGAACGAGGCCGGTCTCCGCAGCGGCACGCTTGCCGTAGTGGAAGAGTACGTCTACCGAGTAGAACTCTTCGCTCATTACGGGAATTACGCCCCAGCTGAGGGCAAGCTTTCTGTAAGCTCTTTCATCCGTGGTCATACCGATGATGTCTATCATAGGGCGGAAGCGGGATACGAGCTTTGCGGTATAGCCCGAACGCGTACACGCTACGATGAGCTTTGCTCCGATGTCGTCTGCGAGCGTGCAGGCCGAGTGCGAAAGCGCCTCCGAAAGAGTCTGAATGTGGTAATCTTCGGGTGCGATATAGGCGATGTACTTGGTGTTTTCCTCTGCCTGGACGGCAATCCTTGCCATTGCCTTTACGGCCTCTACGGGGTGGTCGCCTGCGGCCGTTTCGCCGGAGAGCATTATTGCCGATGAGCCGTCATATACGGCGTTGGCTACGTCTGAAATCTCTGCGCGGGTGGGACGGGGATTCTTTATCATTGATTCGAGCATCTCCGTCGCCGTTATGCTGCGCTTGCCGTGTACGCGGCATTCGTGTATTATTGTTTTCTGTATAGAGGGAAGCTCTTCAAAGGGAACTTCAACGCCGAGGTCTCCGCGCGCAACCATTACGCCGTCGCTGACTTCAATAATTTCCTTTAAGTTGTTTACGCCCGAACGGTTCTCTATTTTGGCGATAATCTCTATGTCGCCCTCGGGTGAGCCGCACTTTTTAAGCC
>CBCPNE010000096.1:0-6628 GCA_965120435.1 uncultured Clostridia bacterium | reverse complement strand
TTGCAGATGCGAGCAAGACAAGGCGCTCATCATATGAGAGTTTCTTCTTCTAAAAATATACGTCGCAAGGCGGGTTTCCCGCCGCAGCAGGACCCGATTTGCGCATACCTGCGCATGAGTGGGGTGAATTTGCGCAATTATATAATTCGGGGGCGCTTAAGATTGCGCAAAGAGGGGCAAAGCCCTCCAAATCACGAAATTTTTACGGCGCGCAAGACGTAAAAATTTGTGAACATGCCGCAGTGCAACGCCGTATTGCGAAGCATATGCGAGGTTTTACTTGCCTACGCAGAACTTGGAAAATATAGTCCCTATAATCTCTTCCGTGGCGGTCTCCCCCGTAATCTCGCCGAGGGCGTCCCACGCCTCCTTTATGTCTACGGAGACTATATCCACGGGATATACGCCAGCGGCTTTTTCCGCGGCCGACAGCGCGTCTTCCGCACGCCTGAGCGCCGCATAGTGACGCTCCTCTATGACGAACGCCCCGTCAAGTCCGCCCGCAGGCAGCGTGAGCGACGCCATAAGGTCTTTAAGCCGAGGTATGCCCTCCCCGGTAAGGGCGGAAAGGGATACGTCCTCCTCCCCGTCGGGCTGTTCGAGGTCGGTCTTGTTGCGCACCTTAAGGGCGGGGCATTGGCACTGCAAAAATATATCCCGCTCCTCCGCGCCGAACGCGCCCTCATACACGATAAGCGCTATGTCGGCGGAGGCCAGCGCACGCTTTGCGCGCTCTATACCCAATTTTTCAATCTCGCCCGCGCCGCCGCGTATGCCGGCAGTGTCTATGAGGTTGAACTTTACACCCCCGATTTCAATACAGCCCTCAACTATGTCGCGGGTGGTGCCCGCAGACGGAGAGACTATCGCCCTGTCGTAGCCGAGGAGCGAGTTCAGAAGCGAGCTCTTGCCTGCGTTGGGCTTGCCGCATATGGCGACGTTTACGCCGCTTTTTATCTTTCTGCCGCCCTCATAGGTGGCGGAAAGGCTTTCAAGCGAGGCGCGCGCGGAGGCAAGTTCCTCCCTTATGGCGGAGAGGTCTGTGCGCTCCAGGTCCTCTTCGGGGTAGTCGGCGTCCGCGCCTATGCGCGCGAGAATGTCCGTAAGCACAGACTGAACGGCCTGCGCCGCCTGCGTAAGTCTGCCCGCATATAAAAGGCTGCCCGCCCTGACCTCTGCCGAACTCTCCCCGTTTATCATATCGGCCATTCCCTCCGCCGCGGCGAGGGAAAGTTTACCGTTTATGAAGGCGCGCATTGTAAATTCGCCCGCCTTTGCCGGCCGTGCGCCCGCCGCGAGGACGGCCTTTAAAACCGAACGGGAAAGTTCTGCGCCGCCGTGGCAGTGGAGTTCCACCACGTCCTCCCCCGTGAAAGAGCGGGGAGCTTTAAAAAAGACGCACAGGCCGTAGTCGGTTATGCCGCCTGCGGCAAGAATATTGCCGGAGTACATAAAGCGCGGAACAAAGTCTGAAACCGCCGTTTTGCCCTGCGGAACAAACACCCTGCCCGCAATTTCAAGCGCGGACGGGCCGCTTATTCTTATGACCGCCACGCCGCCCGTGCCCTGCGCGGTGGCTATTGCGGCTATGCTGTCGCTGCTCATAGAAAATGTAAACCTCGGTATAAATAAAGGTTATATGTATAACGTCAAATTATACCACAATGCTTATTATAGCACACAATTATAATCCGTGCAAATAAAAAGAGTGTGCGGCGCACATTTTTTGGTGCGCCGCACACTGTCAGATTTTTACTTTGAACTTTTTCAGTTGAACTCGTCAAAGGGCGAATCGTCTGAAGAACTGCCCGAAGAACCTGAGGAGCCTGAAGAGCCGCCCCTGCCGTATTCGTCGAACGGGTCGGGCGCGCCGTGGCCGCCCTGAGCGCCGCCGTCCTGCGGAGGTCTGTTATAGGGATTCTGGCTGTACGGGTTCTGGTTATAGGGATTCTGCCCGTTCTGCTGCTGGTACATACGGTAGTTGCGCTCGCGCACCCTTCTTATATAGTCCGCATAGCTCATTCCCGTGTTGTTGCGCACGGCGAAGATGAGTATGCCCGAAAGGGGCAGCAGCGCGCCAACGATTGAAAACAACAGATACCTGGGTGCGGCATAGGTGCGGAAGAAGGCCGTCAGGAGCAACAGTCTGAGTATTATGAACGCCAGCTCCAGCCAGGAGGTGATATGCTCGTCGCCATAATAGAAAATCCACCACAGCCAGTTGAGCGAATCGGGCATACCGCTTAAAGGCTCGCTGGATATACTGTAGCCGTAAAGTTCGCCGTTAGCGTAGTACTTAGGCGTCCAGTTTATCCAGTCCCAGCAGGCAAACGCCGCCACATAGTACAGGATATACATCACCACAAGCACCGCCTCCACGGAGACTGTGATTATGGCGAAGTGCTTTGCCTTTATACCATACACCTTGTTCTTTTCCGAACACATACCTATATAGTAGGTATTGAAGAAGGGAATGAATATCATCCACCGTTTGCCGATGCCTTCGCGCTTTGCTATGGTGAGCAGACCGAATACCTGGAAAACATAGACTATCAAAAAGCACAGTCCGCCCACGAGCAGACATATCCACAGCCTGTTCGGGGGATTGCCGTTGTTGTAGCTGAAATTTACAAAAAATTCAGCATAATCTGCAAACTGAAAAAAATCCATATTTCTCCCAACTTAAAAATATTATACGGTGTTTAGCACAATTTATTATAGCAATTCAAATGTCGTTAGCAAAAAAGAATTGTGAAAATGCAGTAAAAGTTAAACCTTACGAAAAAATGTTGACGCCGTAGTCCACGCTCTCCAGCGTGAGCCCCTTGGCGGGCATAGTCTTGCCGACGAGCCGCCTGTCGCCCAGCTCAAGGGAATTTTTTATATCTTCTTCAGAGAGTTTTCCGCAGCCGTAAAAGTACAGCGTGCCCGCAATGGTGCGCACCATATTGTATAAAAAACCCTCCCCGCATACGGTGACGGATATGTCCCCGCTCCCGCGGGAGAAGCCCTCTTCCACCTCTACCGAAAAGACGTTGCGCACAGTCGTCTTAACGGCGGAGCCGCTGGCGCAGTACGCAATAAAGTCGTGTTCGCCCTCAAACAGTTTTGCGGCAAGGCGCATCTTTTCCACGTCCGGGCGGGGATACACCGCCACAGCCCAGCGGCTCTTTAAGGGGTGTTCGCGGCGGGATATATACATTCGGTAGCAGTACGTCTTTTTCTTGGCCGATCGGTTGGCGTCAAACCCTGCGGGGGCAGCTGCGGAGGCCAGCACGCAAATATCTTCGGGCAGGCGGAAGTTGAGCGCCGCCGCAAGCTTCTGCGGGGCAATATCAAGCTCCGCGTCCAGATGGCACACCTGCCCCGCGGCGTGTACGCCGCTGTCCGTGCGGCCGCTTGCCACTACCGCAATTTGCTGCCCGAACGCCGCCTTTGCCGCCGATTCGAGCGCGCCCTGCACGGTGGGGCCGTTTGGCTGAACCTGCCAGCCGCAGTAATTGGTGCCGTCATATGCTACAATCAACGCGTATCTCATATCAGCTAATCACTATATATTCGTAAATTGCGGGGAAAATCTGCGCGCCGTAGACGTTGAACAGCACCACTCCCGCAATGAGCGCGGCGGCAACTAACGCGCCGACCAAATCCCGCCAGCCGAATTTGAGTTTTTTATACTTGGTGCGGTTTTTGCTGCCCGAATAGCAGCGCGCGTCCATCGCGTCGCCCAGCTCTTCCGCGCGCCTGAACGCGCTTATGAGCAGGGGTATTAAAATGGGCACCACCGCCTTTATGCGCTTGAATATGTTTCCGCTTTCAAAGTCTGCCCCGCGAGCCTTCTGCGCGGCTATTATGCGGTTAGTTTCGTCTATCAGCGTGGGAATGAAGCGCAGGGCTATGCTCATTATGAGCGCAAGCTCGTGTACGGGAAATTTTATCCACTTCAAAGGCGTGAGCAGGCTCTCTATGCCGTCCGTAAGCCTTACGGGGGTGGTAGTGAGCGTGAGCAGGGCAGACGCCATAACCAGAAGAAAGAGCCTTAAAAGCAGGAATACCGTGTAGACCACGGCCTCGCGGTAGATGACTATCACGCCCCACTCGGCGAGGACGTTTTCGCCGCCGTGGAAAAAGAGGTTTAAAACCGAAGTTAAAACGAGTATGAATATTATGCCCTTTACGGAGCGCAGCACCGAACCGAAGGGTACGCGCGCTGCAATTACCGTTACAATGAGCGCCAGAAGGCAGAGAAACATTCCGTAGAAGGTGTCCGCAATGAAGATTGCAACGATGAAGGCTATTAAAAACAGCAGTTTGAGGCGCGGGTCCATCCTGTGGACGAAGGACTTTGTCGGGTAATACTGGCCGAAGGTTACGTCGTTAAGCATCCGAAGCACCTCCGAACATCTCCGTCACCTTTCCGGCAAAGTCGCCGCAGGTGAAATCTGTATCTATATCTATACCGAGTTCCCTCAGTCTGCCGCACGCCTTTGCCGTGAGGGGTATGTCCAGACCGAGGGCGCGAAGCTCTTCCCCGCGCCTGAACAGTTCGCGCGGGGCGGCGCACGCCGCTACGGCGCCGTCCGAAATTACGGCCGCGCGCGTGCAGTTGTCTGCAATTTCGTCCATATCGTGGGAGACGACTATCACGGTGGAGCACCACTCGCGGTGAATTTTATGCAGAAGTTCCATAATCTCGCGCTTGCCGAGGGGGTCCAGCCCGGCGGCGGGTTCGTCCAGAATGAGAATGTGCGGCCTTGTGACTATCACGCCCGCGATTGCCGCGCGCCGCTTCTGTCCGCCGGACAAGTCGAAGGGGGATTTGTCCTTTACTTCGGCATAGTCCAGCCCCACCATCTCTATGGCGGCCCTGACGGCCTCTTCCGTCTCCTCCGCGGTAATCTTTTTGCGGAAATTTCTGAGGCCGAAAGCCACGTCGGCGTACACCGATTCGGCAAACAGCTGGTATTCGGGATACTGGAAGACCATTCCCACGCTTTCGCGCAGGCGCACGAAGTCGCACTTCTTGTCGGCAAGGTTGTACGGGCCGACGGTTATCTGCGGAAGCACGGGCGCGGGCTGTCCTTTTTTGAACTTTTTTGCGCGGTAGCGCTTTTGCGCCTGGGGCAGCTTTATCAGGGCGTTGAGGTGCTGCACGAGCGTGGATTTGCCGCTGCCCGTGTGACCTATTATGCCGAAAAATTCGCCCTCGTCTATGTGGAGGTTAATGCCCCTGAGCGCCTTTGACGCAAACGGAGACTTTGCCGAATAGGTGAAGGCGAGGTCCTTTACGTCTATGTCCCACTCGTGCGCGCACTGACGGGGGGCGGGCGGAAGATATTCAACCTTTCTGCGCGTCACGCCGAGCCCGTCCGCGGCCTCCTTAATCTCTTCCGCAAGCTGTTCGGGCACAAGGCAGTTTTCCACGGGTATGCCCGCCATCTGAAGCTGTTTGCAGATTGCGCCTATTCTGGGCAGACTGAGATTGTAGGCTTCAAGCCGTTCGCTGTGGAGGAAAATTTCTGCGGGAGTACCCTGCATAACAATCTCCCCCCTGTTCATAACAATCGTCCTGTCTGCGAGCAGGGCTTCCTCCATAAAGTGGGTTATGAGCAGCACGGTCATACCCTCCTCCCTGTTGAGGCGGGAGACGACGTTCATAACCTCCCTCCTGCCCTTGGGGTCGAGCATTGCGGTGCTTTCGTCGAGTATTAAAATTTCGGGCTTTATGGCCAGCACGCCCGCAATGGCGACGCGCTGTTTCTGTCCGCCCGAAAGGCGGGAGGGCGTGCCGTCGCGGTATTCGCTCATCCCCACCGCGTCCAGCGCCCACGCTATGCGGCGGCCTATCTCTTCGCGCTCCACGCCCAGGTTTTCAGGGCCGAAAGCTACGTCGTCCTCTATTATAGAGGCGACCATCTGGTTATCGGGGTTCTGGAAAACTATACCGGCGTGGCGGCGTATTTTTACGGCGTTCTTTCCCTCCTGCGTGTCCAGACCGAGTACGGTGACCTTGCCCGAATCGGGCAGGAGCAGGCCGTTTATCAGCCGCGCGAGCGTGGATTTGCCGCTGCCGTTGTGGCCGATTACCGCCAGAAACTCGCCCTTTTTCACGCTGAAAGAGAGCGCGTTCACCGCAGGGGAGGACTGTCCGTTGTATGAAAAGGTAACGCCGTCAAAAACGACAGCGTTCCCGTCGGCCGCCTCCGGAGCGGCGGCTGAGTCCGCGCCCTCCGGCGCGGTATTCAAAGGCGGAATTTCTTCCGCAAGCTTCTTCTCTTTCCGCATTTCAAATGTCCTTTATATGCGAACAATTATAGCAAAACCGCAGGCTTTTAACAACAAAATACGCTTTGTTTTTTGTAAACCTATTATAAAAAGTTTGTGAACGGGCGCAGCGCAACGTAAGGCGGCAAGGCGGCGCGGATTAAAAAAATATATAGGAATATATTTATAAGGTATATTGACATTTGAAGATGTTTGTTTTATAATATTTTTGTGTGATAACGGCACAAAAAGCTATTAATCAGAACAAAATTATTTTTTAAACGGAGGTTTTTTTGATGAAAAAGTTGACTATCGACGGTAATACCGCCGCCAGCCACGTTGCGTACGCCTTCTCTGAAGTAGC
>CBCPNE010000095.1:0-4524 GCA_965120435.1 uncultured Clostridia bacterium | reverse complement strand
TTTGCGTTCCCATCAGCTATCTTCTGTATTATCCGTCTGAAATTTTCTCTCCGCTTTTCACTATCCGTTTCTTTTGTCATCTGTGTTCTACTGAGTAAGGAAGTTATGTATAGAAAATCAAAAAAATCAATCCGTCTGCAACATACTTGAAAGTATGGCAAGATTAGCGGCCACGTCTATATTGCGCACCACGACGCTTTCAGGCACGCGCAGCTGAACGGGAGCAAAATTGAGAATACCCTTTATGCCCACTGAAACGAGCATATCGCACACGCTCTGCGCGGCAGAAGCAGGCACAGCAATTATGGCAAGGTGCGGTCTGTATTCGCCGACGCCCCTTTCAAGTTCGGATATGCCGCAGATTTTTTTGCCGCACGCCTTTGTGCCGGCCTTTGAAGGGTCGCTGTCGTAAGCTTCAACCACGTCAATTCCGTAATTGACAAACCCGCCGTAAGCCAGCAGCGCTTTGCCGAGGCCGCCCGCGCCAACTAAAATGGCGTTCTTCTTTGTATTGCAACCGAGGTAAGCTTCCAGCGCGGCGATAAGCTCCGTGCGGAGATACCCCACTTTGGGCCGCCCCACACTGCTTGTATAGGCGAGGTCCTTTCTCACAAGAACTTCACCCATATTCAGCGCGGCCGCTATCGCGCCCGATGAAATATATTTGTTCTCCTCTTCAGACAGCGACCTCAGATAGTTCAGATAAACAGGCAGCCGCTGCAGGGATATTTCGGGGATGTCCCTGGTCATAATTTCACCTTCATAGCAAGCGCGGCGGCGCCGTAGGCCCCCGCCCTGCTTCCGAGAGAAGCCTTTACAATCTTTACGGGAGCATAGTCTGCGCCCCCGAAGAGTTCCTTGTCCACAAGCTTTTGCAGGGGGCGTATCAGTTTTTCGCCCTGCTCGCTGACCCCGCCGCCAATCATTATTACTTCGGGGCGGAATATGTTTGCAAGGTTTGCTATGCCGCAGGAGAGGTATTTGAGATACCAGTCCACCACCTCGCGAGCGTCTATATCTTCCTCGCAGAATTCAAAGGGCGTCCTGCCCGTGGCCGTGTCCGCAGTATATCTGGTCCACATTGCCGAACCGGGATTGTCCTCCATCTGCCTTTTGGTGCGCTTAATAAGCGCAGTGGCGGAACAATAGGTTTCGAAACAGCCGCGCCGTCCGCAGGTGCAGTGGTTTCCGTGGCGCTCTATCACCATATGACCAATCTCCGCACCCGCCGAGGAGTGCCCCTCAAACAGCTTGCCGTCGAGTATTATTCCCCCGCCCACACCCGTGCCGAGAGTAACGAGTATGCTGTCCTTATAGTCCTTCCCCGCGCCGAACGTCGCCTCGCCGAGGGCGGCGGCGTTTGCGTCGTTAGTCACCTTTACGGGCAGACCTATAAGACATTCGAGCTTTGCCGCGAGGGGATAATTGCGCAGATTGAGGTTGCCTGAAAATACAAGAATTCCGCGCGCGCTGTCTATCACTCCGGGACAGCCCACGCCTATGCTGACGTCCTCTCCGGCCGCACCGCACTTTGCAATAAGGGAGAGCGCGAGTTCAGATATGCTTTCGCACATTCCGTCCCCGCCCCTTTCAAGCACGGTTACGGAGCAATCTTCCGCAAGGGCGCGCCCCTCTGCGTCAAGGACTATTCCCTTGACGCTCATTCCGCCAATATCCAGGCCGAGAAAATATTTTGCCATAACATATCTCCCGCGCGGCGCGCAATAGTCCGCGCAAATAAGTAATTATTTACTTATTTAAGTTTACTATCTGCCGCGCGCCTTTGTCAAGTATATTTGAAAATTCTGCACACCTATTGTAAAAACCGTGCGCAAAAAAATAAAGGCGTGACTGCGCACGCCTTAAAGCCCTTTATCTGCTGCCCGTAGAACCGAAGCCGCCCGCGCCCCGCGCAGTAGACGAGAGGTTTTTGCGCTCTTCAAACTGGGCGGTGACGTAGGGAGCTATTACAAGCTGAGCTATTCTGTCGCCCCCGTTTACCGTGCATGTCTCTGACGAATGGTTATACAACGCAACCATTACTTCGCCGCGGTAGTCGCAGTCTATAACTCCCACCTTATTTGCGGGGGCAAGCCCCTGTTTTGTGGCAAGGCCGCTGCGGGCATAGAGAAATCCCGCATACCCCCCGGGCAATTCAAGCGCTATACCCGTGGGAATGAGCTTGGTGCGCCCGGGCGCAACGACAATAGGAATATCCAGACAGGCGTAGAGGTCTGCGCCCGCCGCGAATTCGCTGCCGTATGCGGGCAGCTTTGCCTTTGCGTTGAGTTTTTTGATTCCTACTTTCATATCTTTCTCCTTTGCATCCGCCGCAAGGCGTCCGCTTGAAATTTATACCTGCGGCACGGTTGTGCCGTCACAAAATATCGTTATATCGGCCATATTAACGCCCGTTTTTATAAAATGCCCTTGCCTGCGGAAGTCAGACAACGGTGACCCCATCCCAGAGTACTACCTCATCCCGTTCCAGCGACGGGCGGACGAGTATAATGCGCTGGTTTGAAGAGCCGCGGAACAACAGGTCGGGATTTTTTAGTTCCTCAACAAACCTTCCGTCCACAAGCACGTCTATGCAGTGCAGAAGGCGCATTGTAACATCGGGGTCACCCTTTTTGCCCGTAAGAAGGTCGGCCTCAAAATCATAGCCTGTGTAGCACCACACCGATTTATCGGGATAAACCCTTTTGAGGCGCTCCATAAAATCTACCAGCGCGAGCTGGTTTTCAGGCTCGAACGGGTCGCCGCCAAGAAGGGAGAACCCCTTGATATATTCAGGTTCAAGCCCCTTCAAAATACTGTCCTGCACCTCTTTGGTGAAAGGTGTGCCGTAGCAGAAGTCCCACGTTTCGGGGTTGAAGCAGTTTTTGCAGTGATTCCTGCACCCGCTGACATACAGCGAAACGCGCACGCCGGGGCCGTTGGCTATGTCATACCACTTTATGGTTGCATAATTCATATGAGCCTCTTTAAAATAGCCGCGCAATATGCGCGAATTAACAACATTGCGCGGCGCGCATCAGTGTTGCGCGCCGCGCAGAGTATTCTATCTTATTACCCTATATACTGACCTCGAAATGCGAGCAGTACGAGGCGCGTGCGGTTGAGGGAGCTTGCTTTGCGGTAAGTGACCGAAAACACCCGCAAACGCAACGCAGTAATGCGAAGCATATACAAGGTCAATCAAAGATGAAGAACGCGGGCCTTTATCTCCTTGGTCTTCCCCACATTCCAGAAATTCTCGCCGAGGTATCCGCAGGTGCGGCGCGTAACGTTCATCTTGCGCTGGTCCTTGTTGTGGCAGACGGGGCACTCCCACTCGTTGTCGTCGTTTATTATAATCTCGCCGTCAAAGCCGCAGACGTGGCAGTAGTCCGATTTTGTATTGAATTCGGCGTACTGAATGTTGTCGTATATGAACTTGACTACGTCCTCCATTGCGGTGAGGTTGTGGCGCATATTGGGAATTTCAACGTACGATATGGCCCCGCCCGAAGAAATCTTCTGGAACTGGCTCTCAAACCTGAACTTGGAGAACGCGTCTATTTTCTCGCGCACGTCAACGTGATAGCTGTTTGTGTAATAACCCTTATCGGTAACGTCCTTTATCGTGCCGAAGCGCTCCTTATCAATGCGGGCAAAGCGGTAGCAAAGCGACTCCGCCGGCGTGCCGTACAGCGCAAAGCCGATGTTGGTTTCCTCCTTCCACTTGTCGCAGTGGTCGCGGAGGCACTGCATAACTTTGAGCGCGAACGCCTGTCCCTTTTCAGTGGTGTGGGATTCGCCCGTCATAAGTTTTGTTATCTCATACAGGCCGATATAACCGAGGGATATTGAGGAATATCCGCCGAAGAGGTATTTATCAATCTTCTCGCCCTTGCCGAGGCGCGTTATCGCGCCGTACTGCCAGTGAATGGGGGATACGTCCGAAGATACGCCCATAAGCGCGTTGTGGCGCACCATCAACGCTTCAAAGCAAAGCTGAAGCCTCTCCTCCAACAGTTTCCAGAACTTCTCCTCGTCGCCGCGGACAATAATGCCTATCTGTGGAAGATTGAGCGACACTACGCCTTGGTTGAAGCGCCCTTCAAACTTATAGTTGCCGTTTTCGTCCTTCCACGGGGAGAGGAAAGAGCGGCACCCCATAGGCGAGAACACGTTGCCCTCATAATTTTCACGCATCTTCTTGGCAGAGATATAGTCGGGATAGAGGCGCTTTGAAGAACACTTTACCGCAAGTCTGGTCAGGTAATCGTACTTTCCGCCCCTGAGGCAGTTGTTTTCGTCCAGCACATACACCAGCTTGGGGAACGCGGGGGTGACGTAAACGCCCACCTCATTCTTTATGCCCTCATAGCGCTGGCGAAGAATTTCCTCTATTATCATTGCGTTCTCTTCAATGTAGGGGTCGTCGGGCTTTAAATAGAGGAAGAGCGTAACAAAGGGCGACTGACCGTTGGTGGTCATAAGCGTGTTAATCTGATACTGTATGGTCTGAACGCCCGC
>CBCPNE010000094.1:0-6994 GCA_965120435.1 uncultured Clostridia bacterium | reverse complement strand
GTATGAGAGCAAGGGGCTGGAATTCACGGCCGTGGCCGTCGCCGACGGGGATATGTCCCCCAATGAAAAATACATTGCCTACACCCGCGCCTTAAAGGAGCTTGCAATAGTGCGCTGAATTAATTGCAGGCCGTCGGTTACGGTAGTTTTTCCGTCGGATTCAATGGCAATAATGTGCGTCGGGCGTTTGTAAAAAATAGCTCTCAAAATGTTGCCGATTATGACGGAAAGTTGTATAATAAAAAAAATAAAAAATTAAAAATAAATTTCGGGAAATACTATGGCAGTTAGCAAAAAAGCAAAACAGCTTGCCGACGTCCTTGAGCTTGAAGGCGAGCTTTTAAATACCGTAAGTTACGCAACGTATTATTGCAGAATGCCGCTTTTTACGACCTTCCGCATAAACAACCGCGGCGAAGTTCCTGCTGAAGAACTTTCAGTGAGCATAGAGGGCAGTACCTCGCTCATACTTCCCTGCAACGTGCAGGTGGCGGAAATTCCGCCCGAAAGCAGCGTGGAAGTGGCGGTGGAAAGGGTACTCAACCCCAAATATCTCGCCGACCTCGATTCGCCTGAAAGCTGCACGGTTACAATCACAGTTTCCTGCGGCAAGTCGGTTGTGTGCAAGCTGTCTGCGGGAGTGGAATGTCTGCCCATAGACTACTGGGGCGGCATAGGCGGCAACGTGGAGATGCTCTCCGCGTTGGTGCGCCCTAAAATAGCCGACTGCCAGAAGATTCTTGCAGAGGCCGGGCTTCAGCTGAAAACCTGGGGCTACTCGTCTGAATGGAGCGGCTATTCCGGCAACGACCGCAACGCGGTAAGAAGCGCTGCGGCGGCTATTTTTTCCGCCGTGCGCAACCAGAACGTGGAGAGCGTCCCCCAGCCTCCGCTGACAGAGGCGGTCAGTGCGGGCGGTATTACGCGTGTTATTGCGGACAAGTCGGCCACTCCGCTTGAAATGGCGCTCTTTTACGCGTCTTGCCTGGAGGCGGCAAAACTCAATCCCGTGATAGTTCTCGGCAAAGACAGGGTGGCAGTGGGCGTCTGGCTGTACGAAAGCTGCTTCACAACCACTGTTCTGGACGATATGTCCGTATTGGAAAAGTACATTCTGGACGGCGTAAACAATCTTTCAATCTTTGACGTTGCCGACCTGTTTTCGCATAAAAACGCCAGCTATACCACCAGTGAAACACACTTTTCCTCGCTGCTCAAAAAGAATACTTTTGAAACGTGCGTGGACGTCAAGCGTTGCCGCATAGGCGGCGTGTTCTCCATTCCCATAAAGATACGCGCGGGGGACAGATATGAACTTCTCGGCGAAAGCCAGTTTGCCTACGACAATAAGCCTGAAGAGCTTATAGACGCAAACAAATACTCCCTTGAAAAGGGCGCCTCAAAGGAGAGGACGTGGCAGAGAAGGCTTCTGGACCTCTCTCTCAAAAATAACCTTCTCAACTTCCGTTACAGGCGCGACTGTCTGCACATTCTCTCCGCCGACCTGGACGGCTTTATACACGGACTTGAACAGTCAGACAAATTCACCGTTCTGCCCAATTCCTCGCCGGTAAAGGACGCCGCATACTTCGGCGGCAGCGATGGCGTCAAAAGCCTGAAAGAGCTTATCGCTATAGAGATGATGTCGGGCATAGTCCGCACATACGAGGGCGCGGAAGCGCTGACGGAAAATTCATCTTCGCTTATAAGAAAGTCCAAATCGGCGGAAGAAGAGGTGGGCGCCAACACGCTTTGCCTCGCGCTCGGCTTTCTGAAGTGGAAGCATAAGGACGATAAAGAGGTGAGGTACGCCCCCATAGCGCTTCTGCCCGTCACGCTTCGCCGCACCAAGCAGCAGGGCGTTGTCATGACCAGGGGGGAGGACTTCACCGTAAACACCACCCTGCTTGAGTTTTTAAAGCAGGAGTTCGGCATAGATATGCGCGGTATGGAGGATAAAGAACTCTCCGTATCAGAGATGTGCGCCCTGTTCCGCTCCAAGACGGCAGACCTCAAGGGTTGGCAGGTGACCAACGACGTGTATGTGGCGCAGTTTACCTTTGCCCGCTATGCAATGTGGGCGGACGTAAAGAACAACATAAAACAGTATCGCAACAACCGGTTGATAGCAAGTCTGCTCTCCAATTCAAACAAGCTTCAGGATAACAAGCTCACCGCAACACGGGAGGACAAGACAGACCCCTGTGAAATCCTTGTTCCCCTCCCGTGCGACAGTTCGCAGTTTGAAGCGGTGGCGGAGTCTGCAAAGGGCACCACGTTTGTGCTTCACGGCCCTCCCGGCACAGGCAAGAGCCAGACAATAACAAATATGATAGCCAACGCCCTGTATGCGGGCAAGCGCGTGCTTTTCGTTGCGGAAAAGCAGGCCGCTCTCTCGGTGGTTAAAAAGCGCCTCGCCGATATAGGCATAGGCGAATTCTGTATGGAATTTTCCACCGGCAAGTCCACGGACAAGGCGGCGGTTGTGAGCGCCATTGAAAATACGCTCTCTTTGAAAGACGACTATACAGGCGACGAATTTTTTGCGGATGGCTCTCAAATAGCCGAAACCCGCGCCGCTCTCGCCCGCCCCATGGCCGCCCTGCACAAAAAGCGCAGAATCGGCGTGTCCGTTTACGAGGGGATTTTATACTACCTTCAGAACAGGGGCGCGCCCGAACTCGTAAATATAGAGAGTACTTTCTACGACAGCCTCACTAAAGAAAAGCTTGAAACGTGTGAAAAGATGCTCGTCAGGGCGCAGATTTCCGCAAAGGAATGCGGGGGTGTTTACCGTTCGCCGTTTGATAACATCAATATCACAAAATGCGACGACATCGTTAAAAACGCCGTACTCTGCGCGGCGGAGGTGATGCTTGCCGAACTCAAACACCTCAAAAATTACCTCGGCCTCTTCCTTGACACGTTCAATCAGAAGATAAGCACTTTTACGTCGAAGAAGCTTGAAAATTTTATAAAGATTGCAGAAATTTTAATGGATGGCTCCCTGAGCAGATTCTTCAGCTGCGATGAAGAGCAGTTCTATAAATTCTATAATGCAAACTTGCTGTACGACAGCGTACTCAGGGTATGGTTTACGCGGTTTGACTCTCTTCCCAATATAGACAAATACGCCGCCGATATAGAATCGGAGCTTGAAAACTGGGGCGAAAATTACCGCTCTTCCCGCGTAATATTAGCGGTACTCAAACAGCTCAACAAATGCGCCAAGTCGCGCATACCGGAAAATGAAGAGCTGGATTGGATAAAGCGCGCGTATGACTTGTGGGAGGCGGAGGGCAGAATATTAAAGAACACTACCCTTTCGCAGAATTTCCTTGCCTTGGGCGGCGGAATAAACGATAAAAAGCGCGAAGCGTTCATGCGCCCGCTGTACGCCCTTCATTCGCTGTGCGCGCAGGTGTTTATGGACTACAATGCCGACGCCTTCAACAGCGTCTGCAACCACATTGAAAATGGCTATGCCGCGCCCCTCATATCGGGCGTCATCTCCGCGGCGCGGTCGTTTATCGCCTCGCGCGAATATTTCAACGACGTAACCGAAGCGGATGAAACGCTCTTTTTGGACGAGGATATTTTCGACTATTACACGTCCAAGTGCGGCTCCCTGATAGACAACATAGATTTGCTGCCCAGTTGGTGCGAGTACAAATATACTGCTAAAGAACTCAGTTCAATGGGCCTCACCTTCATAATTGACGCTATGGAGAGCGGCAGAATAAGCGGCGAACAGATACTCTCTTCTTTCAGAAAGAACGTCTACCGCAACTTTGTGCAGACCAATATCCCTGCCGACGAAGAGCTGTCTAAATTTTCCGCTACGCTTCTGGACGAGAGCGCGGCCAAATTTGCAATGCTCACGGAAGAATTTGCCGCAATCACAAAGTGCAAATTGCGCCATGACCTTATTTCCCGCCTGCCCTCGCAGGAAACGGAAGGTTCGCTCGCGCTCGAACTTATGACGTTCAGGCGTCAGACGAACGGCAATGTGAAGAGGATAAACCTCAGGTCGCTGTTTGCGGAAATACCTCAACTTTTAAACGTGGTTGCGCCCTGTATGATGATGAGCCCTTTCACCGTTTCGCAGTATCTCGCGCCCGACCCCGAACTCTTTGACATTGTAATTTTCGACGAAGCCTCGCAGATGCCCACCTGTGAAGCAGTGCCTTCGCTTGCAAGGGCAAAGAGCGCGGTTATAGTGGGCGACCCCAAACAGCTTTCGCCAACGACGTTCTTTACGGCTCTCGGTCAGGACGATGACGAGATGGAGGCGGAGGATTTGGACAGCGTACTGGACGACTGCCTTTCTCTCGGCATACCTGAAAGGCACCTCAGCTGGCACTACAGAAGCAAACACGAGAGCCTTATAGCGTTCTCCAACATAATGTACTACTCAAGCAAGCTGTGTACGTTCCCCTCGCCGGACGCGCTCGACAGCAAAGTCAGGCTTGTATATATGTCTGAAGGCGTGTACGACAGGGGTGCGACCAAGACCAACAGACAGGAGGCGGAAGCTCTCGTGGCCGAAGTAGTGCGCAGACTGCGGGACGAAAAGCTGCGCCGCTCCAGCATAGGTATAGTAACATTCAGCACGCCCCAGCAGAATTTCATTGAAAGATTGCTTTCAAAGGCCATAGCGGAAAAGGGACTTGAGGAGGCGGCATATGAGCGTGAAGAGCCGTTGTTTGTAAAGAACCTTGAAAACGTTCAGGGCGACGAACGCGACGTGATACTGTTCTCCGTGTGCTACGGACCGGACAGAATGGGCAAAATTTCACTCAACTTCGGCCCGCTCAACCAGTACGGCGGCTGGCGCAGACTCAACGTTGCCGTTTCCCGTGCAAGGGAAGAGATGGTTATATTCTCCTCAATGCGCTATTCTATGATAGACCTCACCCGCACAAACGCCCGCGGCGTAGCGGGGCTCAAAGCTTTCCTTGAATTTGCTGAAAAGGGCAGGACAAGCCTCGCCGTCAAAAGCGACGAAATGATTATAAACAGGTCCGGCATAGGAAAGTATATTGCGGCCGAGCTTTCAAACTACGGCTATGACTGCCGTTGCGACGTAGGCGTTTCGGACTTCAAGATTGACGTTGCGGTGGTAGACCCCAAGAACAAGCACAACTTTATTCTTGCCATACTGTGCGACGGCGAAAGCCGCTTCTCCGTAAAGGACCGCACGGTTATGCAGGTGCAGACGCTCAAGCGCAACAACTGGAACGTGATAAAGCTGTACTCCATAAACTTCTTCAACAATCCCAAGCGCGAGATTAAGAAGATAAAGGAGTTTCTGGACAAACTCTGCTCCGGCGGGAAGGTTGTGGGAACAAACTTCAAAAAGCCCTACCGCGCGGCGAAGCTTGAAGAAAAGACGGCCGATTCCGCCTATATCCTCTCCGGCGAGCACGACGCGGAAGTGATAAAGAACATAAAGGCGGTGGTGTCCGCGGAAGAGCCCATTTCCGCGCAGTTTATAATAAAGCGCGTGCTGTCATCGTACGGTATATTCAAGCACGGCATAAAGCTTGAAACCAAAATGAACTCCCTCATAGAGAGCTGCGGTTATCCCTTTGCCGAAATTTTGGGCGTGAAGTACTACTTCAGGGCGGACAAGTATTCGGGATTCGACCGCTACCGCGTGGAAGAGGGGACGTCTCTGCGCACGTCTGAAACGGACTATACTCCTTATGATATAATATCGCTTGTGAAGAGCATACTTTTAAACAAAGTCAGTATGTATTCCGACGAACTTATAATCGCAGTTCAGCGGGAGTTCAAAGTTGCAAGAATTTCAGACAAGTTCTCGGTGTTCATCAATATGTGTATAGATTACGGCGCGTCGAAGGGCATATTCGTGCGCAGTATCTCAGATAAAATATCGCTCACTTAAAATGCTGTAGCCGCGACGCGTATTGCGCCGCGGCTTTCTGCGCATACGGGTATGTGTATGAAAAAGATAGTAAACGTAAGGTTCATAGTTGTTCTGGCATTCGCCATAGGCGCGGGTGCAGGTTTTTCATACCTTTCGGCATACTATTCCTTTCCGTATTGGTGGCTGATAGGGCTCGTGCCGCTCACAGCTGCTTTACTGATACTGTTCATAGTTAAGCGCTCCGCAAAGTACATAATCCTCACGCTGCTCTCTGCAATGCTTTTTTTATGCGGCGCGGGCGGGGTGTACTTCAGGCTTGCGGCCTACTGCGACGTATCGGTGGAGGACGGCGGCTATTATGAAGTCAGCGGTACGGTGTATGAAAAGGGAATCAGCTCCTACGGCGAATACGTCAAGCTGAAGAATGTCAGTTTCGACGGGGTGGGAGCAGACGGCTGCGCATACGTCTACCTCACAGAAAATTACGGGCAGTACTGCGACGTTGGCTATACGGTAACGTTCACGTCGTCAGTCACCTGCTATACGCCGTTTGCCTACGGCAACGTCAGCTCCACAAGGCTCATAGAGGACGTGCGCTACAGGTGTTACGCCTCGTCTGTGCAGAGCGAGTACGGTTTCTCTCTGTTCGGCAGCCTGAATTCGTCCGTCAGGGAACTCATATGTGACAACGCCGACGAAGACGTTGCCGCCGTTGCATATGCCATGCTCACGGGCAATACGGGGTATGTGGACGACAGCTCTATGGAAAGTTTCCGCTACGGCGGGGTTGCGCACGTCTTTGCGGTATCAGGACTGCATATCGGCCTCGTTTATGCGGCCGTAAGCGCCGTTCTCAAAAAAATGCGGCTCAATAAATTCGTCTCGGCCGCTATCAGCATCGTGCTGATTTTTCTCTATTCGGGAGTGTGCGGCTTCACGCTGTCGTCGATTCGCGCCGCCATAATGTGTACCGTCAATTCCGCGCTCAGGCTGTGTGGAGGAAAGTACGACGGGCTTTCTTCAGTGGCGGCGGCGTTCACGGTTATAATGCTCGTCAATCCATTGAACCTTCTGTCCGTGGGATTCCAGCTGTCGGTTGCG
>CBCPNE010000093.1:0-3566 GCA_965120435.1 uncultured Clostridia bacterium | reverse complement strand
CTTATATTTGTCTGCAAGTTCCATTATCCTGCCGAAGTAACCGCTGTTGGGGTCGGCGGGAACGGTGGCGATGAGGCAGTCGTATATATTGCCCGTGGAGCCGTCGAGGGAGATGCTGTCGCCCTCCTTGAACAGCTTGCCGCCGAGGGTGAAGCACTTGTTCTCTTCATCCATCTTTATGTCGCCGCAGCCCGATACGCAGCAGGTACCCATTCCGCGTGCAACAACGGCGGCGTGGGAGGTCTGTCCGCCGCGCACGGTGAGTATGCCCTGGGCATACTTCATACCCTCTATATCTTCGGGGGAGGTTTCAAGGCGGACAAGCACTACCTTTTTGCCCTTCTTGCCCTCTACCACCGCGTCTTCTGCCGTGAACACAATCTGTCCTGCGGCGGCGCCGGGGGAAGCGGCTATGCCCTTGCCGACAACATTATTCTTGTCGGCGGCCTTTAAAGCAGCCGCGTCAAACTGGGGATGAAGGAGCATATCCAGCGACTTTGCGTCTATCTGCATAAGCGCCTGCTGTTCTGTAATCATTCCCTCGTCTATGAGGTCGCAGGCAATCTTTATTGCGGCGGCGGCAGTGCGCTTTCCGCTTCTGGTCTGGAGCATATAGAGTTTGCCGTCTTCAATGGTGAACTCCATATCCTGCATATCGTGATAGTGATTTTCAAGTATGCTGCATATCTTGGTGAACTCAACGTAAGCTTTTTCCAGTCCCGGAGTGGTTGCCATCTCCTGAATGGGTCTGGGGGTACGCACGCCCGCAACTACGTCCTCGCCCTGGGCGTTTACAAGAAATTCGCCCATAAGGCCTTTTTCGCCCGTGGCGGGATTGCGGGTGAACGCAACGCCCGTGCCGGAGGTGTTGCCCATATTGCCGAACGCCATCATCTGCACGTTTACGGCTGTGCCCCAGCTGTAGGGGATGTCGTGGTCCATACGGTAGATATTGGCGCGGGGGTTGTCCCAGCTGCGGAACACCGCCTTTACCGCCTCAAAGAGCTGTTCCTTGGGGTCGTCGGGGAAGTCCTTGCCTATCTGCTTTTTGTACTCCGCCTTGAACTGGTTGGCAAGTTTTTTCAAATCTTCCGCCGTGAGGTCTACGTCGAACTCTATACCCTTTTCTTCCTTCATCTTGTCGATGAGCTTTTCAAAGTACTTCTTGCCCACCTCCATAACGACGTCGGAGAACATCTGTATGAATCTTCTGTAGCAGTCCCACGCCCAGCGGGGATTGCCTGACTTTTCGGCTATAGTATTCACTACGTCCTCGTTGAGGCCGAGGTTTAAAATCGTGTCCATCATTCCAGGCATAGAGGCCCTCGCGCCCGAACGGACGGAAACGAGAAGCGGATTCACCTTATCGCCGAATTTCTTGCCGCATACCTTTTCCATTTTGTCGATATAGCTCATAATTTCGGCCTGGATTGCGGGATTTATCACTCTGCCGTCTTCATAGTACTGCGTGCAGGCCTCAGTAGAGATGGTAAAGCCCTGGGGCACGGGAAGCCCTATCTTGGTCATCTCCGCGAGATTTGAACCCTTGCCACCCAGAAGCTCGCGCATGCTTGCGTCGCCCTCTGTAAAGAGATAGCAATACTTTTTTGCCATTATATATCATCCTCCCATATAAATTTAACTGACTTATTCTCACTATTTTATAACAATCATTTATATTTGGCAAGCATTTGAAGCTATATTCGATAAAAAATTATCAATTCTGCAAATCTTTTCTTATTTACCGACGGCAAAAAGCAGACATAACCGAACAAAAAAGACGCCGCGATTGCCCGCAAGGTTGAAGTTCAGGTTCTGACGGCGACATTGAAAACGAAAAAACGGACAAGTTCTTTGATTAATATTGTAACGGACATTTTTATCATATCAGCCGTATGTATTCCGCAAGGCTGAGCAGGCGGGAATCCGTCTTGACGGCGAAATACTCTTTGAGAAGTCTGAGGGCGCGCTTTTTGCCCTCTTCCGTCACCTCTCCGCAAGGGGCGCCGGCGGCGGCTTTAAGCACGGCGAAGGTTGCGCCGCTGACCCCCACGCCCGTTCCGCAGTTCCAGCAGGTGAACGCGCCCGAATCCATATCAAACCGCAGCTTTTCCGCGCCGGCAAGCGAAGCGCCGCACTCAGAACACGCCCCTGCGGAAAAGCCGTAGCCCGAAAGACTGAGCGCACGCAAAAGGAAACTTATGAGCGCCATGCACTCATCCCCGCCGCACATATCTCCGAGCGCCTTTACGCAGCAGAAGAACAGCTGCGGAGCGGCGTCCTCTTCAAACGTAAGCGCGGCGGCGGCTTCGCACAGGGCGGAGGCCGCATAGAATTTATTTATATCGCAGCGCAAATCGTAAAAACTTTCGCTCTCCGCCGCCTGAATGACGGTGTACCTGCCCGCCCTGCCCGTGAGGACGTATTCCGCAAGACAAAAAGGCTGGGCGGCAAATTTGAGCTTTGCCCCCGCCTTTTTTACTCCCTTTATGCCCGCGGTGAGTTTGCCGCGCTCCGCCGTGAGCAGAGTCAGAATTTTATCGTTTTCGCCGTAATCGGCCGCCCTTATCATAAGGGCGTTTACCTTTATTTCCATAGCGCGCCCCGCGCACGTATTATTCCTTTCCCGTCAGCTGTTTATAGAGCATATAATAGCTCACGCTGCCCGTCTTTTCAAACATCTTCCACGCGAGCTCGGCCGCGTCCCTGTCCCTGTGTTTCATATTCTTCCCCCCTGAACACAGTTTGTGCAGAGGGACGATTATTATTTGTCTTTCTTTAATTCATAGCCGTAATCTTTTACAAGGCCAGGCTTGTCGCGCCAGTCCTCCTTTACCTTGACGTAGGTTGTGAGAAAGACTTTGCCGCCGAGGAACTTTTCCATATCCTGCCGCGCGAAGGAGGATACCTGCTTTATTGCCGCGCCCTGCTTACCGATAAGTATGGCCTTGTGGGAGGCCTTTTCGCATATTATGTCGAGATTTACGTCAAACACTCCGTCTTCACGGCGCTCGAATTTATTTATAACCACTGCTATGCCGTGGGGGATTTCCTTATCGAATTTGAGAAGTATCTTTTCGCGCATAATCTCCGCGAGCATAAACTTTTCGCTCTTGTCGGACACGATGTCCTCCGCAATGACCTTGTCCCCTTCGGGCACGAGATTTACAAGCGCCCTCTCCAGTCTGGCAATATTCGAGCCCTTGCGCGCGGAAACGGGGTATACGTCGCAGGTTATGCCGGCTTCATACAGAATTTTAGCGTCCTCCGGGATGCGCTCCTTTGGCATTATATCCGTCTTGGTGTACGCTATTATCATAGGGAGTCCGAGGGCGAGATACTTCTTCATAAGCTCGGTATCGCTTGCGTCAATGCCGCCGTGACCGTCGTGTACGAACATTATGGCGTCCACGCCCTTGGCGGCGCTCTCTGTGGTCTTCATCATAATGTCGGTGAGATACGTCCTGCTCCTGTATATGCCCGGCGTGTCCACAAACACAAGCTGGTAGTCGTCCTTGGTGAGTATTCCGAGTACGGCGTCCCGCGTGGTCTGCGGTTTGGGGGAC
>CBCPNE010000092.1:0-3618 GCA_965120435.1 uncultured Clostridia bacterium | reverse complement strand
GCGACGCACTTGCGTTGGAAAATAACCTTATAAAGAAATACAAACCAAAATACAACATACTTTTAAAGGATGATAAAAGTTATCCCTATATAAAGGTGAATCTGCACGACGAATACCCCGCGTTTTCTGTAACGCGTAAGGTGAGAAAGGACGGAGCCAGATATTACGGACCTTATATGGGCGGAGTCAGTTATAAGGACGTGCTTGAAATACTTCAGCTTACTTTCAGGGTGCGCCTTTGCCACACGGCAATAGGGGCAAAACCCAAAAGAGAGTGCCTTAACTTTCATATAGGCAGGTGCATTGCACCGTGTGCGCACAAATGCACGCGTGAGGAATACGGCGTCTGCGTCAGGCGGGCTGTCAATTTTCTTGAGGGGAACTACAGGGGCGGCGAGGCGCTTTTAAAGGAAAAGATGCTCTCCGCCGCTGCGGGCGAAAATTTTGAGCTTGCCCTTGACTACCGCAACAAGCTGGAGATGCTTTCAAAGCTTGAGGCGCGAAGAATTACTTCACTATCCAACTTTCTTGACGCGGACATTATGGCCTATACAACCAACAATATGTATTCGGCGATAAATGTGCTGATAACGCGGAAGGGCATTATGCAGGGCGGTACGAGTTACGCCTTGGAAGAAGCTCATTCTTCTGACGCGGAGGCGCTTTCCCAGTTTATCACACAGTATTATGCCGACAGGATTCCGCCTTCGGAAATAATAACAGAAGAATGTCTTGAGGACGACAGGGAACTTATAGAGGAATTTTTCAGAGAGAAATACGATAAGTCTGTAAAGATTACCTTTGCAAAGCAGGGAGTTAAAGCCCAGCTGCTGTCAATGGCGCAGGAGAACGCGCGCGAATATCTTGACAAATCTGTAGACCGAATCAGGCACAAAGACGATATGACGGTAAACGCCTGTTTGCGTCTTAAAGACATACTCGGACTTACAACATATCCGCGCAGGATGGAGTGTTATGACATTTCTAACATCAGCGGCGTAGACAAAGTAGGCTCTATGGTGGTGTTTATTGACGGCGAGGCGGACAGGAGCAGTTACCGCCGATTCCGTATAAAGACCGTAGAGGGGGCAAACGACTTTGCCTCGCTCCGCGAGGTGCTCCGCCGCAGACTGTCCAAACTCGGCACAGAGGAAGAGGAACGTTTTCCCAAACCTGATTTGATAATTATAGACGGCGGCAAGGGGCAGCTTTCGGCCGTCAAAGAGATATTTGATGAGATGGATATAGGCGGCATAGACCTTATTTCGCTTGCCAAGCGTGAAGAGGAGGTATTCACACTTTCGCGTGAGGACAGCGTAAAGATAGACTGCCGCGACTATGCTCTCAAAATGTTGCAGCGTATAAGGGACGAATCTCATCGCTTCGCCATAACATATTTCAGAAATCTTCATTCAAAGCGCAATCTTGAAAGCGTTCTTTCAGAGATTCCCGGCGTGGGAAAGAAGAAGCGGCTTGCGCTGCTGAATAAATTCGGAACTATTGATAAAATTATGAGCGCGAGCGAGGCCGAGCTTGCCGAAACCGACGGCATAGGTCCCGTGCTTGCGGCAACAATAAAAAGTTATTTTGAAGATAAATTATGAAAAGGATAAACTGTGGATTGATAGTGTCTGATTTTGACGGCACGCTTCTTACAAATTCTCACACTGTGCCGCAAAAAGTAAAGTCAGCTATAGACGAATATGTGAATGCGGGCGGAATTTTTGCAGTCTGTACGGGCAGGATGTTGGCCTCAATCCTTCCGCAGGTTCGCGCGCTTGGTCTTAAGGGGCTTGTGGCCGCCTATCAGGGCACGGTGATTGCCGATATAGAGAGCGGAAAAATAATAAAAAACGGCGGCTTCAGTCTTGAGCAGGCGGAGGAAGTGTGCGCCGTACTTGAGGGGAGAGGAGAGCCTATAAATGTCTATGCCGACAATATTATGTACACGGACCTTCCCGAAGATAACGAGTTGCTTAACATATACGAAAAAATAACAGGCATTTACGCGCAGTTTGTCCACGGATGTAAAATGTCTGAATTTGTGAGGAAGAACAGATTATATTGCCAGAAGATTGTCAGCGTTATAATGCCGGATAAGAAACTGCCGCTGTATAATTACCTTGTTGAGAAGCTTGGCGACAGATATGAAGTTACATACAGCGCTTCAGTTCTGGTGGAGGTGTCGCCAAAGGGCGACGACAAGGGCCAGGCTCTGAAATACCTTGCAAACCATTATAATGTGCCGATAGAAAAAACCGTTGCCGTTGGGGACAACCTGAATGACTTGCCTATGATAAAAGCTGCCGGGATAGGCGTCGCCGTTGATAATGCCGTACCGGAATTAAAACGGGAGGCCTCTGTTGTGTGCGCGTCCTGTAATGAGGGCGGTGTGGCTGAAATTATTGAAAAATATGGGTTCGCATAGTATTATGTGTGAGATATTAGCGCCTGCAGGCGACAAAAATTGCGCAATTACGGCTATAAACAGCGGTGCTGATGCTGTTTATCTTGGGCTTAAAGAATTTTCGGCACGCTCCTCTGCAGGGAATTTTGACTTTGCGCAACTGAAAGAAATTATTGATTATGCGGCAATTTTCGGCGTGAAAGTGTATGTTGCGCTGAATACCATAGTAAAGCAGTCTGAGGTTGAAGATTTTATTGCTTGCGCCCTTGCCGCGTGGAGGGCGGGTGCGGACGCGCTCATATTGCAGGATATGTTCCTTGGCAAAGCGTTGAAGGAGAGCAACCCACAGATAACGCTCCACCTTTCAACGCAGGCGGGTGTGTGCAACGTCTACGGGGCGCGGCTTGCGGTTGAGTTTGGTTTTTCGCGCGTCATTCTTGCAAGGGAAACTCCCATTGAGGACATAATACAAATTTCTAAGCTTATTGAAACTGAAGCCTTTGTTCAGGGGGCTCTCTGTACCTGTTTTTCCGGTCAGTGCTATATGTCCTCCTTTGCAGGCGGCAACAGCGGCAACCGCGGCAGGTGCAAACAGCCATGCAGAAAGCTATATTCGATAGACCGGAAGGACTTTGAAAAGCCGGCCTACAGACTGTCGCTCTCCGACCTCTGTATAGGCGAGGATATTAAAAAGTTGATTGACGCCGGCGTGGCCTCTTTTAAAATAGAAGGCAGAATGAGACGGTCGGAATACGTTGCGGCGGCGGTCGGATATTACATGGATATTCTTGCCGGCAATCCGGCAGATATTTCGGCGCTCAGGCGCACCTATAACCGCGGAAATTATACCCGCGGCCTTGCTTTCGGACAGGGAAGAGGTTTAATATCCTCCGCCGTGCAGGGGCATATCGGCGAGTATGCGGGTATTGTAAAAGTGGCGGACGGAAGGTATTTCTGCGAGAGCAGAGAAAAATTTTCCGAAGGCGATGGTTTTAAGGTACTGCGCGACGGCACAGAGTTGTGCGGCGCGGCATACGGGGGCAACGGAAGGGGCGGCTTTTATCTGAGGTCGTCAAAGCGCCTTAAAAACGGCGACAAAGTCTTTATAACCACCGATTGTACACTCAATTCCGTACTGCTTCAAAGCAGAAGGCTTCACGAGGTTGATGTGAGTGCGCATTTTGCCGAGGGAAAACTTCCCGAAGTTATTA
>CBCPNE010000091.1:0-8984 GCA_965120435.1 uncultured Clostridia bacterium | reverse complement strand
AAAAGATTAAAAAAAAAAAAACCCCCCCCCCCCCTTCCCCCCCCCCGCGAAGATATTGCCTTTTTATTTCTCACCAAAGCTGACTGTGCGGAGGTGATTTTTTATGCTCACAGGCATTGTTGCCGTCGTGTTCGGCGGAGTATCCAACGAGAGCGAAGTTTCGGTAATTACGGGCACTATGACCGTTAACGTACTCAAAAGTGGCGGCGCGCGTATTCTGCCCGTCTACATAGCCCCCGACGGCGCGTTTTACTGCGGCGAGGGGCTGGGGGATATATCGGTGTTCAGGCGGGGCGGCGAGACGGAGTTTCCGCGCTGCGCCGTGGCGGACGGCGGAATTTATATCTTCGGCAAGAGGCGCAGGATAAAACAATTCGTGCCCGTATATGCCGCGCTCAACTGCTGTCACGGCGGAATTTACGAGGGCGGCGCCCTCGGCGGAATGTTTGCGGCGGCGGGCATACCGATGGCGGGCGGCGGAGTGTTTGAGGGCGCGGCGTTTATTGATAAGTGCTGCACAAAGGTAATAGCGCGCGGCCTTGGCGTAAAAACCCTGCCGTATGCCGTGGTACACGGAATGGCGGATATTCCAGCCGCAATCAGAAAGGTGGGGTTTCCTGCAATAATCAAGCCCGCCACTCTCGGTTCAAGCATAGGCGTGGAAAAGGCGGACGACGAGCAGTCCTTCCGCAACGCGGTTACAAGCGCGCTCTGCTATGACGACAAGGCGCTGTGCGAGAGCTACCTCTCCGACCGCAGGGAGATAAATTGCGCCGCCTGTTTTGCCTGCGGCAAGGTGCGCGTTTCAGAATGTGAAGAGGCGTTTTCTTCCGGCGAATTTCTGTCCTTTGACGACAAGTATTCGGGCGGCGGAAGCTCTGTCGTCCCTGCGGATATTCCGCCCGCTCTGTCCGGCAAAATAAGACGGATAACGGGCAGTATGTACTCAAGGCTGTATATGCGCGGCATAGTCCGCTTCGACTACCTTGTCTCCCGCGGGGAAGTTTACCTCAGCGAAGTGAACACGGTGCCCGGCTCGCTGGGGTGGTATCTGTTTGCAAAATCTTTCAGCGACTTCTATCCCGTACTCAAAGCGGTTATAGAGCAGGCGGTGGTGGACGCGCGAAGGCGTGCCTCCAAGCGGGTGTTAAAGACGGGTATTCTGGGGAGTATATCTCTCGATACGGGAAAATGCAGGTAATGCCGCGCGGGCGATTGCGCCCGCGCGGTATTTCGTTTGACAAAATCTGTATATTTTTCTATAATTTTATATGAAAAGTTAAATTTAAGGAGAGATTGTATATGGCCGCAAAAATTAAGATGACTACGCCCATCGTTGAGATGGACGGCGACGAGATGACGCGCGTTCTGTGGAAGTGGATAAAGGAAATCCTTATAGAACCGTATGTGGAGCTTAAAACCGAGTATTACGACCTCGGCCTGCCCGAAAGGGACAGGACGGACGATAAGATTACCGTTGACGCCGCGCTCGCCACAAAGAAGTACGGCGTTGCCGTAAAGTGCGCCACAATAACGCCCAACGCGCAGCGCGTTGAAGAATATAAGTTAAAGAAGATGTGGAAGAGCCCCAACGGAACGGTGAGGCGTATTCTGGACGGCACGGTATTCCGCGCGCCCATAATCGTCAGGGGCATAACCCCTTACGTTCCCGGCTGGAAAAAGCCCATAGTACTCGCCCGTCACGCCTACGGCGACATATACAACTCCGTTGAAAGCCGCGCCTCCGCGGGGCAGAGCGCCTATATAGTAATAGCCGACGGCGACGGCAAAGAGGTGTCCCGTCAGCTTATAAAACAGTTTGACGGCGACGGCATAGTGCAGGGCGTACACAATATGGACAAGTCCATTGAAAGTTTTGCCTTAAGCTGCTTCAACTATGCCCTGGAGAATAAAATCCCTCTCTGGTTCGGCGCCAAGGATACAATCTCCAAGACTTACGACCACCGCTTCAAGGATATTTTCAACGAAATTTACGAAAGAGACTACAAGGCAAGGTTTGAAGAGGCGGGCATCTACTTTATGTACACCCTGATAGACGACATAGTAGCCCGCATAATGCGCAGCGAGGGCGGCGTGCTGTGGGCGTGCAAAAACTACGACGGCGACGTAATGAGCGATATGGTGGCTACTGCCTACGGCTCGCTTGGAATGATGAGTTCCGTACTCGTCTCGCCCGAAGGCAACTACGAGTTTGAGGCGGCGCACGGCACCGTTACCCGCCACTATTATAAGTATCTGAAGGGCGAGGAAACTTCCACCAACTCCGTGGCCACAATCTGGGCGTGGACGGGCGCGCTTGCAAAGAGGGGCGAACTTGACGGCAATGCAGAGCTTGTCGCATTTGCCAAAAAGCTGGAGGGCGCCGTGATTTCCACCATAGAGGAGGGCAAGATGACGGGCGACCTCATTCCGCTCTTCAGGCGCGAGGGTATAACCCCCGTAAAGCTAAACTCGCGCGAATTTTTGCAGGCCATAGCGGAAAAGCTTTGATATAGCGGAAAAACTCTTGATAAGTGCAATTTGTACGGGACGGCGTCGGCCGTCCCGTTTTCTGTATATTTTCCGCATTTGTCCGCCGTTGATTTGACGGGTGAGGCGCTTATTTGGTATTATCTGTATAGCAAATTTCAATAAACTTTTTAATATCAGATATGTATTCTTACGACCTCAGCGGAAAAAACAAGTACTATACGCTGTACTGCCGTTTAAGGGACGACATTCTTGGCGGTGCACTGCGCGCGGGGACAAAGCTCCCCGGCAAGCGCACGCTGGCGCGCGAACTTGGCGTCAGCGTGATAACCGTGCAGACGGCCTATGAACAGCTGCTTGCGGAAGGTTATGTGACCAGCCGTGAGCGCAGCGGCTGTTTTGTCGCCGAACTGAATATCGGGTATCGCGGCCAGCCGCACGCCGTCCCGCCCGCAGAGGAGAGCAGGCGGAGCTTTGCTATAGACTTTGTCAAGGGCAGCGCCCCTGCGGAGCTTTTTCCCTTTTCCTCGTGGGCAAAGCTTATGCGCGGGGTGCTTTCAGACTGCGGGGAACACCTTCTGGAGCGCGTCCCCTGCGACGGCGACGGAGAACTCAAGGCGGCGCTCGCAGACTATCTTTACCGTGCGCGCGGCATTTCGGTTGACCCGCGCCGCATAGTCATAGGTGCGGGCGCGGAATATCTGTACGGAGTTGTAGTTCAGCTTCTGGGCAGGGACAAGCTGTATGCCGTGGAAAACCCCTGTTACCGCAAGATTTACAGGACGTACTCCTTAAACGGGGCGCGCTGCGCGCTCATAGACGTAAACGACGGCGGAATGGACTGCGAAGCGGCGGAGGAGGCGGCGGCCGACGTCATTCACATATCGCCCAACCACCAGTTCCCCACGGGGGCGGTTATGCCCGCTTCCGCGCGTGCGCGCCTTATAAATTATGCCGTCCGCCGCGGCGGCTACATAGTGGAGGACGACTACGACAGCGAGTTCAGGCTGTACGGCAAGCCGCTCCAGAATATGTACGGGCTGTGCCCGGACAGAGTTATTTATATAAATACCTTTTCAAAGACTCTTGCCCCCTCTATGCGTATGGGATATATGGTGCTTCCGCCCGCGCTGTACGGCCGGTATCTTGACCTGTTCGGCAGCGCTTCAAACGCCGTGCCGCTGTTTGAACAGAAGGCTCTTGCGCGGATGATAGCGGGGGGAGCCTTTGAGCGGCACATCAACAGGCTTAAAAATTATTACCGCGGCGTGCGCGGGGTGCTGCTTGAAAAGCTGGGCAGTTTAAGCTGCCCGCACGAGGTTTGCGATACGGGCAGCGGACTGCACTTTACCGTAAGGCTTTCGGGAGCCGCTTCCGACGCGGAGATAAAGGAGAGGGCGGCGGCCGCGGGGATAAACGTAAAGTGCCTTTCCGACTACCTGCTCGCCCCGCGCCGTGGCTGTGAAAAGACCGCCGTTGTAAACTATTCGGGCGTGACCGCGGCGGAGGCGGAGGGGATGGATTTGGGCAAAATATAAAACGGCGGCCACGCATTGTCTCGCGCGGCCGCCGCAAACTCAGTATAGTTTTTTCATCGGTGTTTCAATAGCAGATTACCTGGCGCAGCCAAGCACTACATATGAAAGGGGCTCTACCCCGTAATTGCTCTTGTTGTCGTCGTCAAGTTCAATATCATTAAGCATATCATAAATAGCCATAATCAAAACCTCCTTTTTATAGAGTTTCAGCTTAAAAGGTCATAAATTTGTTTTAATTTTGCTTTAAGGCGCTGTCCTTATTTAGCGCAGCCAAGCGCTACGTATGAAAGGGGCTCCACTCCGTAAAAGCTCTTGTTGTCAACGCTTTCAATTTCGTTGAGCATATCATAAATAATCATTATTGCACCTCCTTGCGGATAGTCTGTCTTTACTTCGATAATTCTTCTTCTGCACTTCTGTGTTATTATCTTGCGCAGCCGAGTGCAACGTATGAAAGGGGTTTAACCGCCAGTTCATCGTCAGCTACGTCAAGTTCGTTTAAGTGTTCGTAAATAAACATGGCACTTACCTCCTTGTAGAATCCGGTTCAAATCAGGTTTTCTCCCGATTTCGCTTACAGTATATCACTGTGATTTTTGTTAGTCAATAACAACTGAAAAAATTTTAAATTTTTTATTTTTGTTAGTTTATAACATTATCATATGATATAAGAGCTAAAAAATGTTATCTATCTTTGTAAACAATTTTATTTTGTGATAAATTTTCACTTATACAAAAAATTAACATTTTTCTTACTTTCCTTATACCCGCTTTGCGGCGTGTTAAACGCGGGCGGCAAATTTTGCCCTTGACGGCGTCGGGAAATGTCTGCTATAATTCTGCCGTAATATATAAACTGCGGGGTGACGTATGGATTTGAATCAACTTAAAAGCGCGGTTGACGCCGCGTGCGGAAGGGAGAGAGCCGAACTCGTTCTGAAGAACGCGCTCTACCTCGACGTATTCTGTGCGCAGGTGAAAAGGGCGGACATAGCCGTGTGCGGCGGCAAGATAGTGGGCGTGGGAAGTTACTGCGGTGCGGAAGAGGTGGATATGACCTGCGGCGGAGTGGTGCTCCCCGGTCTTATTGACGCGCACGTCCATCTTGAAAGTTCGCAGGTTTCGCCTGAGGAATTTGCCTCGCTTGCGGTGCCGCGCGGAACGACGCTGGTTGTTGCCGACCCGCACGAGATAGTCAACGTATGCGGCCTTGACGGCGCGGAATACATAGCGCGTGCGGCAGCCCGCACGCCTATGGAGGTAAAGCTGATGCTGCCCTCCTGCGTGCCGTCCACTCCGTTTGAAACGAGCGGCGCAACCCTGACGGCGGAAGCTGCCGCCGCGGCGCTTAAGGGAAGGACTTTTTACGGGCTGGGGGAGATGATGAACTACCCTGCGGTGACGGCGGGGGAAAGAGAGGCGCTTTCAAAACTGCTCGCCGCCGCAGCGTGCGGAAAGCCTGCGGACGGCCACGCCCCCTCGCTTGCGGGCGGCGAACTCAACGCCTATATATTTGCCGGCGCGCGCACCGACCACGAGTGTTCGTCTGCGGAAGAGGCGCTGGAAAAACTGTCCAAGGGGATGTATATACTTATGCGCGAGGGTTCGGCCTCGCACGACTTAAAGCGGCTTGCGCCCGCCGTCAATGAGTATAACTTCCGCAGGTTTGCGCTGTGTACGGACGACCGTCACGCGGACGACCTCGCCACGCGGGGGCATATGGACCACGTCCTGCGCACCGCCGTAAGCTGCGGAATCAGGGGGGAGACGGCCGCCGTAATGTGTACGCTGAACGCCGCGGAATGTTACGGGCTTAAGGGCAAGGGTGCGATAGCCCCCGGCTATGACGCAGACCTCGCGATATTTTCCGACCTCGTCACATTCGAATGCAGGGCTGTCTATAAGGGCGGCAAACTCGTGGCGGAGGGAGGCAGACCGCTGTTTAAAGCGGCAAAGCGCGTGCCCGCCTGTGTAAAAAATACCGTGCGCACTGCCGGAGTTTCCGCGGATATGTTCAGAATTACACTCAAAGGCGGCAGGGCGCGCGCCATAGCGCCGTGCAAGGGGAGCCTTATGACGGAATGTGCCATATGCGACGTGGAGAGCGACGGCGGTGACGTAAAAATAAAGGGCACAGACCTTCTTAAGCTCGCCGTTGTGGAGCGGCACTTTGCCACGGGCAGGGTAGGGCTCGCCCTTATGAAGGGCTACGGACTGAAGGGCGGCGCCATTGCCACTACGGTAGCCCACGACAGTCACAATATAATTGTGGCGGGGGACGACAACTCCGATATTGCCGCCGCCGTAAATGAACTCAGGCGCATAGGCGGAGGAATGGCCGTGGTGTGCGGCGGAAAGGTACGTTCTGTTCCGCTGGATATAGCCGGGCTGATGAGTTCGGCTTCCGCAGAACGGCACGCAAAGCGTTCTGAGGAGCTGGCTGAAATGGCGTACTCTATGGGGGTGGACCGCGGACTTGACGCGTTTATGACGCTCTCCTTTGTCGCGCTGGCCGTGATACCCCGTCTGCGCGTGACCGACGGCGGCCTCTTTGACGTGGACTCGTTCACCTTTGTGCCTATAGACGCCGACTGACGCCGTTTTTGCAATAAATCTGCCTGAAAGGCGAAAATTTTACTTATTTGTTACAACTTAGTGTTTATTTTTTTGCAACCCCGCGCTATACTGTTATTGATGCGTGGGCGAGGCAATGCCTTACCCGAAAAATCCTTTTTTCTCCCCGGCGGGCCGTCTGTAAAGGCGGCCCGCCGGCTTTCAGCACAAAAAGCGGGCAGGCGTAATTTCTGCAAAATCTGATATTATAAAATTGTATAAATCTGGTTATTTTTTTAATATCAGATTGTGGTTATAATATCATTCGGCTGAATTTTCCGCGCGCGCCGCGCGGTCTGAAAGGAGTTTTATATGGACGGAAAAAAGATACTTACAATGCAGGACTTGTCCTGCGTGGGGCAGTGTTCGCTCACCGTGGCCCTGCCCATACTCTCTGCATACGGAATAGAGACGTGCGTGCTTCCCACGGCGGTGCTGTCCAACCACACTATGTTCAGGACGTGGAGCTACCTTGACCTCACCCCTGAGATGGAGAACATATATAGTAATTGGAAAGAAAACGGCTTCAGGTTTGACGCCTTTCTTCTCGGCTACCTCGGCAAGGCTTCGCTTATGGACGCGGCGGAGAGGTGCTTCGACGAATTTTCCAACGAGGGCGCAAAGGTCATAATCGACCCCGTGTTCGCGGATAACGGCAAGTTCTACGGCGGCTTCGATATGGCGTATGTGCAGGCTATGACCCGCCTTGTGCGCAGGGCGGATATAATATTGCCTAACCTGACGGAGGCGTGCTTTATGACTGGCACGGAGTACAGGAAGGAATACGGCAGGGATTTTGTGGAGGAGTTGCTCGCCTCGCTTTCAAAGCTCACCCCCGCCGTGGCCGTGGTTACGGGCGTGGAGCTGGACGGCAAAATAGGAGAGGCCATATTGTGCGGCGGAAAGGTAAGTTACGTAATGGGTGAAAAACTGCCCAAAGGTTCGCACGGCACGGGCGATATATTCGCCTCTGTATTCACTGCGGAATATCTCGGCGGAGCCGCGCTTGAGGAGGCGGCGGACAGGGCCTCCGTATTTGTGCAGGACTGCCTGCGCGCCACACCTGAGGAACATTTCTACGGCGTGGTGTTCGAACAGATTTTAAAGGGGCAGCGGAAAAGATAATCGGGTTGTATTGAACAGAGCGCCGCCGCGCGGAAACTTCCGCGCGGCGGCGTAAATTTTATGTACAGGTTGTGTACGGCGTTTGCTTTTCACTGTATCAGTCGTAGCCGCACTCGGCGCGCAGGGCGGCGAGAAAGAGTTCGGCAGGCTTGGAAAATCGTGCGTACTTTTTCCACAATACGTCTGCGTGGGTGAGGATTTCGGGCTCCAGCCGCTTAAACGTCAGTCCGCTGTTTTCTGTGTTGATAATTCCGTCTATGCTTATGGCAACGCCTGCGCCCGCGCTCACCAGCTGTGAAGCCACGTACAGCAGATTGTATGTGGCGGCAACGGGTATGTCGTCCGTGGAGGCGTTCAGCCAGCGGGCAATCAGTCCCTTCGCAAACGACTGGTCAGAGCAGATGAGGGGGTACCCGGCAAGGTCGGCCGGGGTTATGCTATCCTTTTGCGCAAGCGGGCTGTCGCTCTTTACAAGCGCGCCCCAGCTGTCGCATAGCGGCAGGCGCAGGGAGTTGTATTCTTCAATGTTTTCGCCGTCGATTATCACGCCGAAATCTATCAGCCCCTTGTCCAGCTTTTCAAGCACGGCGGAAGCGTCGCCGCTGAAGAAGCGGAATTTTACTTTCGGGTGCCCGGCTTTAACTTTCAGCGCGGCGCGTATAACGCTCTCCATTGCGGGCGTTTCTCCTCCGCCGATATACACCTCGCCGCTTACGTCCTGTGCGGGCGCGCTCACGTCGCCCACCGTCTTTTCATACAGCTCCAGAATTTCTTCGGCTCGCTTTTTCAAAAGTTTTCCGCGCTCTGTAAGCGTTATCTTTCTGTTCCCGCGTATAAAAAGCGGGCTGCCCATCTCTTTCTCAAGTTTCTGCATCTGGCGCGACAGGCTGGGCTGAGTCATATACAGGCGCTCCGCCGCCGCGGTAATGCTTCCTTCGTCCGCCACGGCGAGGAAGTACCTCAGTTCTCTTATTTCCATAGGCTTTATCCGTCCGCTTTTTTTCTGATTGTACTGCATAAATCTATGCTTGTCAAGCATAGCAGTCTATTCAATATAGGTATTTGACATATATAAATGCGTGATTTATAATTTTGAAAAAAGAGCGGCGGGAGGAGTTATGACTGCGGAAGAGTTAATTGCATACATATCTGACGGAAAGGAAATTGATTGCAGGTCGGACATTCAGACCTTTATGAACGACGCGGCCGACGGGGCGC
>CBCPNE010000090.1:0-4477 GCA_965120435.1 uncultured Clostridia bacterium | reverse complement strand
CGGTATCCGTAGTCATAATTGCCTCTGTGGCGGCGTCGTTGTTGTCGCCCGTAGCGGCGTAAAGCTCCTCAATCTTTTCAGCCATAGGCGTTATATCGAGCGGCTGGCCGATAACGCCGGTAGAAGCTACGATTACGTCTTCTTCCGCAATGCCCGTAACTTTTGTTACGAGAGCGCACATTTCCTCAGCCACCTGTATGCCGTTCTTATTGCAAGTGTTGGCATTGCCGCTGTTGCAGATTATTGCCTGCGCCCTGCCGTTCGCAAGATGCTCCTTTGTAACTACTACAGGCGCACCCTTTACGAGGTTCTGCGTATATACGCCCGCGGCAACCGCAGGCACCTCGCTCAAAATAAGCGCAAAGTCCTTCTTCTGCTTATTCTTTCTTATTCCGCAGTGTATTCCGCCCGCCTTAAATCCTTTGGGTGCGCACACACCGCCGCTAATTTCATTTAAAATTTTCATATAAAATTCAGTGCTTTAATCAGATTAGCGAGTAAGTTTCGTCCAAGCCGAGCATTATATTCATATTCTGCACTGCAGCGCCGGAAGCTCCCTTGCCCAGATTGTCAAACACGCCGGCAAGAAGTATCATATCGTCGTTGCCGCTCACATAAATTTTAAGCATATTCGTATCCGCCAGCTCGTTAGCGGGCAAATACGCGGGAATCTGCTCCCCGTCAACGACTTTAATAAAGTTCTGCCCCGAATAATGTTCTGCAAAGAACTTTCTTATATCCTCTACGCCCATCTTTCTGTTCATAAGGTTGGCATACAGAGGCACCGTTACACACATTCCGCAGTAAAAATCACAGATTATGGGATTGAATATCGGCGGGTGGGAAAGTCCGCATTCATTCACCATCTCAGGAAGATGCTTGTGCTTCAGCCCCAGGGCATACTGCCTGGGAGATGAAAGCGAAATATCCCTTTCAGGTGAACGATACTGCTCGATAGTCTTTTTGCCCGCCCCTGAGTAACCTGTTACGGAGTGGGCGACAAACGGATAATCGGGTGAAACTATCCCCGCCTTTACAAGCGGCGCAACCAGCGTAATAAATCCTGTGGCGTGACACCCCGGATTGGCCACCCTGTCCGCCGAGGCAATTGCCGCGCGGCGCTCAGGCGAAAGTTCGGGCAAACCGTACACCCACCCCTGAGCGGTGCGGTGAGCGGTAGACGCGTCAATCACGCGGACTCCGGACCCCTTTTCAATGAGTGAAACGGATTCCCTTGCCGCGTCGTCAGGCAAACATAAAAAACATATATCCGCCGAATTTATACACTCTCTTCTTGCCGACGGGTCCTTTCTCACATCGTCAGGCAATGCGATAATGTTTACGTCATTACGCCTTGCCAGCCTGTCGAATATCTGAAGACCTGTTGTGCCTTCGCGCCCGTCTATAAATACGTTGTACATCTTATCAGGTAATTTTATTTGAGCTTTTTGCTGTCCAAAAGCGCCTTTATCTTAATGGGCAGACCGAACAGATTGATAAATCCTGCGGAATCTGTCTGGTCGTAGCAGTCGTCCGCGCCGAACGTAGCGATGTCCTCGCTATAGAGCGAATAGGGCGAGGTTATACCTGCGTTCATAACGTTGCCCTTGTATATCCTGAGCTTTACGTCGCCCGTAACGTTTTCCTGCGTCTTGTCTACAAACGCGTCCAACGCCTCCCTCAAAGGGGTAAACCACTGTCCGTCATAGACCATCTCGCCATACTTCACAGCTATAAGCTGCTTATAGTGAGCCGTAGCCTTATCAAGACAAATGCTCTCCAAAAGCTCGTGAGCGATATAGAGTATAGTGCCGCCGGGCGTTTCATATACGCCGCGGCTCTTCATTCCCACAAGGCGGTTTTCAACCATATCGCAGATGCCGACGCCGTTCTCTCCTCCCACTTTGTTGAGCTTCTCAATAAGAGATACGCTGTCCATCTTTTTGCCGTCTATCGCCGTAGGAATACCCTTTTCAAAGTGTATCGTTATATAAGTACTCTTATCGGGCGCCTTCCAGGGAGATACACCGAGTTCGAGTATTTTATCATATTGGGGCTCATTTGCGGGGTCCTCAAGGTCAAGACCTTCATGCGAAAGGTGCCAGAGATTCCTGTCCTTGGAATAGTTTGTTTCCCTGTTAATCTTGAGGGGAATATTGTGAGCTTCGGCATAGTCAATCTCTTCGTCGCGGCTCTTAATATCCCATATGCGCCAGGGAGCGATTATCGTCATTTCAGGAGCGAAAGCTTTTATGGAAAGTTCAAAGCGCACCTGATCGTTGCCCTTGCCCGTGCAACCGTGGCAGATGGCGTCCGCACCCTCCTTCTTTGCAATCTCAACTATTCTCTTTGCAATTACAGGACGGGCGAAAGAAGTGCCGAGAAGATACTTATTTTCATATACGGCGCCTGCCTTCATCGTGGGATAGATATAATCCTCTATGAACTCTTTGCGGAGGTCCTCTATATAAAGTTTGGAAGCGCCTGTCTTGAGCGCCTTTTCTTCAAGGCCGTCAAGCTCCGATTCCTGCCCCACATCAGCAGATACGGCGATTACTTCGCAGTTGTCGTAATTTTCCTTAAGCCAGGGAATGATTATGGACGTATCAAGGCCGCCCGAATAAGCCAGAACTACTTTTTTGATTTTCTTTTCCATAACAGCTTTATCCGATATTAATATGTTTATTTGAACCGCACACGGCGATTCATCCTGAAAATTATACAATACTTAACAGCTTCAAGTCAAGTAAATACATATTACATTTACAACAATTTGAAGAAATTTTTGCATAAATATTCATAAAATATGCAATTATACCGCATATTTGCATAAATATACATTAATACACGAATAAAAATACTAAGGCGAAAGGACAGACATTCAGTACAGCTTTGCCAGAAAAGAGTATTTTTTTAGCCCGGACCTAAGAGCCTTATAGCGCGGCTCAAATCTGCAGACAAGCGCCCAGAAAGCCGCGGAATGGTCGTGATGAACGGTATGGCACAATTCGTGAATCATTACATACCGCTGATAGTCGGGCGGCAGCATAAGCAGCTTGTAGTTGAATGTTATGCCGTCGTCGGTGCCACAGCAACCCCATCTGCCCTTGTAATCACGGAAAGTAACTGCAGACGACCTGAGCGCCGTAAGCGCCTCCGTTTCTCTGAATCTGCGGATAAATTCGCCGCCGAGACTGTTCACATATGCCGTCTTGAAACCGGCGCCAGACGATATGTGAACGCCTTCCGCATCTATATAATTGCGGCGCGAACTGAAAACCGGCACGAGCGCGCCGTTCACATAGGCAGCCTTCATATCGAGTACCTCCCTGCGCGCAAGCGGGTTTTCCCTGTTGAAAGCTACCGCCTTTCTTATCCATGCCCGCTTTTGCTCAAGCAACGTCTCCACATCGGACTGCGTTGCCGTGAGCGGAACACGAACTATAATTTTATTGTCGTCCGTTATTCTTATTGTATAACTACTTCTACGGCTTCTTATTACGGTGTAATTAAAGTCAATCATATCAAATGCCGCCTTAAAAACGGCCCGCAGGCAGATATCTGACGCTGCGGGCTATGTATTACAATTTTCTGAATTTTACCTTGAACCTGACGCGCGCCTCATCCCCGACGCGCCCCTCTATGTATGAATATCCGGCCTCGTCCTTCCTGTAAAAGTCAATCTTTTCGCCGTACTTGCACTGCTTCACATAGGTAATCTGCACACACTCTGCCGAAAGGCCTGCAAGTTCTTCCACACTGAAAGTATCCAGACACAAGTCGGCATATTTGGTGTTGTTGACATGGTTGTAGTGGTCGTAATCCGAAGAGGTTATAACCTTTTCATACTTCTTAACGCCTTCAGCCATAGCGGGCAGACGCCACGAATTGAAATCGAGCGCGCGGAAATCATTATATTCCCTTTGGTCGTTCTCAAAAAAGGCGGACGTCGGCAGAATGGAAAACGTTTCTAAATCAACCATACACCACCTTGTTGTGGCGGCGCACACCCTCTCCTGCCCGGAATAAACTTCAAACTCTCTTAAAAATATCGTCCGCTGAGGTTTCATAGGCCATGTATGAACGGTCAGAATTTCCCCGAGCTTTATGGGGCGATAAATTTCAATGTACCAGTTGGCCAATATAAACCCTATGCCGCGCGGCGAAATATCGGCGTAACCGAAGCCAAGCTCATCGGCAGAGTAACAGGCGGACTCCTCCAAAAGCGACATAAGCGAAGAAAGTTTAAGCTCGTCCTTAAAGTCCACGTCAGTATATCTTATATCGTAAGTATGAATATTCTTATACATACATTCACCTCTGGTTCAACCGTTATTATATCACTGCAACTGTTAAAAGTCCAACAAATGAGATTATAAAGTTGTAATTATGTATGACATAGTACTGCAAATATCGTCAAACTATTGACATAATTTGTGGCGGTATGTTATAATGTGTACAATATACTGGAGAACTA
>CBCPNE010000089.1:0-4163 GCA_965120435.1 uncultured Clostridia bacterium | reverse complement strand
GCGGAGATGAGCAGAAAATATTCCTCCAGCGCAATGCGGGCCGAAGCCCGCTTTATCTCCTGACCGGAGCGGGGCGAGTGCAGACTGGTGTAGGAGGCGGCCAGCAGCGCAAGCTCATACTTGCGGAGCAGCCGTTCCGGTATGAGGGAGGCAAGCTCCGTCTTTTCAAGCGCCTGCGCAACGGCGTCGCGCACCACCTTTTGCGTTAGCCCGCCCGCAAGCGGATATACGGGAATTATGCCCTTAAGGTTTCTGTTTTTGCCGGCAGGTTCAAACGTGGGATTGACCATAGAGGCACCCATTCCGTACCTGTTCTGCACCCTGCCGTAAAAGAAATATTCGCCCGGCCTGAGCTTCTGCGCGATGTACGGCTGATTGAACCATATCGCCGAAAACACGCAGCCCTGCTGCTGGCACAGCGCCTTTACATATGGTTTGCGGGAGTACCTGTTGTACTCCACGTTGAGTACCTCGCAGCAGATGAGGGCAAAGCGGTTATGCTCCGCGCCTGAGATGAGCGACACCTCGGTGAGGTCAAGATAGTCGCGCGGATAGAGGCGGACAAGCTCCTCGGCGGAATGAACGCCGAGTTTGAAAAAATCTTTTTCCCGCTTTTCAGATATGTTTTTCAGCGCGGTGAGCTTCATTGCCCTTGCCCCCTTCTTTGAAATCAGGGGGAAAGACGCCGTCTTTCCCCCTCAAATTATTTATCCTGAGTTTCAAATTTAATTCACGCCGCAAAGATACGGCCCTCAAGCACCTGCGGCCGCTTACTCCATAGATACCATATAATAATATACGGGCTGGCCGCCGTAGTGGAAGTCCACCTCGCAATCGGGGAACTTTTCCGCCACCTTGTTTGCAAGGGCTTCCGCCTCCTCTTCCTTGACGCCCTCGCCGTAGTACAGCGTAATCATCTCGCTGTCGTCGGTCTTCATTGCCTCTATCAGCTTGACGGTGGTCTCCTCAATATCGCTGCCCTTGGCAAGAATCTTTTTGGAGTCCAGACCTATAATGTCGCCCTCTTTGAGTTTGAAGCCGTTCATCGTGGTGTTGCGCACCGCATAAGTCACAAGGCCGCAGGTCACGTTGTCTATGGCGTGGGTCATATTGGTCTTGTTCACGGGAACGGTGCTTTCGGGGTTGAAGGCAAGCGCCGCCGCAAACCCCTGGGGAACGTTTTTGGTGGGTATGACGTGTATTGTGCGGTTGGTAACAAGGTCTTTCGCCTGTTCGGCGGCAAGAATTATGTTGGAGTTGTTGGGGAAAACGAACACATTTGAAGCGTTTATCTTCTGCACGGCGCTCGCTATGTCCTGCGCAGAAGGGTTCATCGTCTGTCCGCCCTCTATAACTCTGTCGCACATAAGGTCCTTGAAGATTTCCGCAAGGCCTTCGCCGGAGCAAATGGCAAGCATACCCATCTCCTTCTTTTCGGCCTCCAGCTTTGCCTTGAGTTCGCGGTTTTCCTCAAGCATATTTTCTATCTTTATTCTGTCAAGTTCGCCCAGCTCAAGCGCATAGGAGAGCGCAATGCCGGGGGTGTTTGTGTGGACGTGCACCTTCACAAGTTCAAGGTCGCCTATGCAGATTACGCTGTCGCCTATCTGCATCAGCTTTTCCTTGAGCCTGTCTATATCGGCAAGCGTGGTCATCTGCTTGAGATGTATGATAAAGTATTCCGTGCAGTATGCAAACTCTATCTCGCCGAGTTCAAGGTTGATAATATCGGAGTTGTCCCCGAATTCAGGCTCCTTTCCCGTCTGCTGCGCGTCAGTGGGAATGTCGTCCGTGCCTATGTCCTCGCCGGAAACCGCCGCAAGGAAACCGCGCATTATGGTCATAAGGCCTACGCCGCCGCTGTCCACAACGCCCGCCTTTTTGAGTACGGGCAGGAGTTCGGGCGTATGCGCGAGGGCCTCGTCGCCCACGGCTATCAGCGCGGTGAAAAAGTCTACAAAGTCTTTATTCTTGCTCGCAAGCTTGGGGGCGGCCTCGCTCATCAGCCTCACTACCGTAAGGATAGTGCCTTCCCTGGGTTTGGAAACGGCGCTGTAAGCTACTTTGGTGCCCGCCTCCATCGCCTTGGCGAACGTCTTGGTGTCTATGCCCTGCTGGCACTCGCGCACGACAGAGCAGATACCCCTGAAAATCTGGCTTGTAATGACGCCGGAATTGCCCCTTGCGCCGCGCAGCGCGCCCTTTGAAACGGCGTCGCATATCTCCTGGAAGCGGTTGGACGAACAGGCGTTCATCTCAGATATTGCCGACTGCATAGTCAGCGACATATTTGTACCCGTGTCGCCGTCCGGCACGGGGAATACGTTAAGGGCGTCCACTTTGGCCCTGTTTATTTCCAACATTCTGGCACCGCTTGAAACCATCTTTCTGAAGTCGGTGCTGGTAATGACTTTCTGCATAAAACTCCTCAAAGTTTAAAAAGCGCGTCAGTTAATGCGCGCTTAAAGTATGGCAGTCAGAGCTTGACTCCCATTATATTTACGTTGACTGTGTCCACTATCATTCCGGAAAACCGCTCTACTTTATACTTCACGCCTTCTTTGAGCGATTCGGCGACGGCGTTTATGGAGACGCCGTACTTTATGATAACGTAAACGTCAATGAAAATCCGGTCGCCGTTAGTAACGACTTTTATGCCCTTGCCGCCCGACGATTTTTTAAAGAGCTCTGAAAGCGAATCCTTGAAGCGGCGGGATACGAGGTCCACTATGCCGTAACATTCAAGTGAGGCATAGGCGGCCACTTTGGCAAGAACCTGGTCGGATATGGATATTTTACCGTAAACGTTGCTTGTGTTGACTGACATATAATCTCCTGTCCCTGTTATTTTATACTATTTGCCTGCTTTTTGCAAGTCTTTCCTGAAAATAAATGTCACAAAATGGCCGCAGCCACAGATTAATTTATAGAACGGGCAAAAAAAGTTGACTATCGGAGCAATTTTTGATTGATTTTTTTTTAATTAGGTGCTATATTATTATAGCCGTTTTTGAGAAGCGGCTTTTATTTACAGCTTTTTTTCAAAGAAATTCACCACGGAGGTGTCAGATTTATGTCAAGAGTTTGCAGCGTATGCGGAAAGGGGCAGACGAGCGGCAACAACGTGAGCCACTCCAAGAGAAGGACAAGGAGAACTTTCAAAGCCAACGTACAGAAAATCAGCTATATAGACGCAAACGGCAAGGCCGTTACCGGCTATGTATGCACAAGGTGCATGAAGACCGTTGAAAGGGCGTAAGCTCTTTTGGCCTGACAGCAGCGATTTTTAGAAGCGGACGGCAGACGCCGTCCGCTTTATTGCTTTGCCGCAAAAACTGCCGTGCCCGACTTCGGGCACGGCAGTTTTATCCTCATTGTTTATGACGCGCTGTACTGCAGGAAGTACCAGTAGTAGTCCACGCAGTCGTCCGTAAGATAGTCTGCGACGCTCTCCGCGTCCTCAAGCACGCTCGGCGGCAGGTAGCCCTCCGTCTGATAGTTGTCGTTGTAGCGGAAGTCGGCAAGCTTGTCCGCGGCCGACGTCGAACCGACGGTCTCCCCCGCCTCTTCGTCAAGTTCCTCGGTGTACAGCCAGCAGCCCTTTCTCGTTCCGTCGCTGTACGGCGTGACGGTAACCGAGGTAAGCGAAGAGCAACCCTCAAAGGCGCTGGCCTTTATAACTTCCAGCGAAGCGGAGAGCGTTATGCTCTCAAGCGACGTACAGTAAGAAAACGCCCCCTCTCCTATCTCCGTTACGGAATCGGGCAACGCTATCTCAGTAACCGAAGAGCAACCGGAAAACGCGGCGTAGCCGATTGAAGTTACTTTGGCACCCAGCTCTATTTCCGTTATGCCGTAACAGGCGGCAAACACCCCCGTTTCAATTTCAGTTACCGAATCGGGAATTACAATCTTACCCTCAAGGGAAGAGCAGCTGTAAAAGGCATAATACCCTATCCTCGTCAGCGTCGACGGAAGATTGATATCCGATTCATCGTCCGCATTTATCCGCGATAATGAATCGCACCCGTAAAATGCCTGCAAGGCGATGCTTTCCACCCCTTCAGGTATAATAACGCTCTCAAGCGCGATACACATCGCAAACGCACTGTAATCCATAACTATTGTGGACGGAAGCGTTACTTCCGTAAGCGCGGTGCAGT
>CBCPNE010000088.1:0-4600 GCA_965120435.1 uncultured Clostridia bacterium | reverse complement strand
GGGAGTGCGCTCGGCGACGGGCGTTGCGCTCACTCTATTCTGCATATATGCGGTGTGGATGGGGCTGGCCGCAGTGGCAGACGAGTGCGGCATTTCCAAAAAGACGGCAAAGCTGATGACACCGCTGTGCCGCAGAGCCTTCCGCACGAAGAGCGAAGAAGCCTGCACTGCCGCCGCAATGAACCTTGCCTGCAACCTCCTGGGGGCGGGGGCCTCCACCCCGTTTGCCGTAAAAGCTATCGGCGAGTTTGAAAAGGAGGGCAACGAATACGCCCAGAAGCTGCTGTTCATATTAAACGCCACGGGCATACAGCTGATACCCTCCACCGTCATCGCGCTCAGACTTTCATACGGCAGCACGGGCGCGTCCGACATACTCATTCCCTCGCTGATATGTTCCGCCGCAGCAACCGCGCTCGCCGTAGGGCTGTTCGCGCTCTCCGAAGCGGTTGCCGCCAAAAGGAAAAGGGTCCGCGCAGGGCGGGCGCGCACGGCAAAGTGATATGGCGGCAATAATCCCCGTAATATTTGCCGCGGTGCTGATATGCGCGGCAATAAAGCGCGTAAACGTGTACAACTGTTACACCGGCGGCATAGAGGCCGCGCTCAAGTTTACGCTTTCCCTGCTGCCCTGCCTGTGCGCGGTATTCATTATGTGCGAGCTGTTTGAGGCGGGCGGGCTTTCCGCACTGCTTATAAAGGCGCTCTCCCCCGTGTTTGAATTTTTAGGCGTGCCCGCAGAACTGACCAAACTGATACTTATAAAACCCTTTTCAGGGAGCGGTTCGCTTGCGTACCTTACGGAGATAATAGAAGATTACGGCGCGGACAGCTATATCGCACGGTGCGCCTGCGTGTGCTACGGCTCGTCCGAAACGGTGTTTTACATATCTGCCGTCTACTTTGCGGGGCTTAAGAAAAAGCGGCTTTTAAAGCCCGTTTTAATAGTGCTTTCCGCCGTATTTGCAGCCACGCTGTGCGCCTGTGCGCTGTGCAGAATTATGTGATTTATTTTCAGACAGGACAGCCGGCGGAGGTCGGCTTTTTTGTTATTTTGACACAAAAACGCTCCTGAAACATGATTTAAGCTGTAATTCGTGAAAAATTTAGCGAAATTTGTGTTAAATTGTTATCTTTTAACAAAAAATGTGCGCGGGGTTTAATAAAGTAAAGTTGCAAAAAAAATAAAAAATTTTGTTGTACTTTTTTTTGCAGACGCTTATAATGGTAAATGTAATCAGTCAGTTGACTGTTTACATATAAATTTGCTCATCATTTTCCCCCTTATCATACAAAGGCGGCGCAAACTTCGGGTTTGCGCCGCCTTTGCTTTTCCGCATTTTTATCTGCAGCCGCCTATATAACGGTTTTCGGGCGCGGATAACTTCCGCGCCCGAAACCTTATTTTTAATTTGATACAAAAAAATGTGTGCTTCTTAAACTAAAACGACAATCAGCGCAATTACAGCGCCTATCGCCGCAAGCACGCCCAATACGGGCAGACAGCACCCTCTGTGGCGCGGAGGCGGACGATGACCCCTGGGGCCGCCGCCGTGACCTCTTCCGCCCGGACCCCCGGGTCCTCCGTGTCTTGGCATAAACCAGTACCTCCTTATCCGTCATGACTGCAGCCGCAGTCCGATTTACGCTTACATTTTACAACAATACATACAGTTTGTCAACGGTGAAAATAAGGCAATACGGAACTTTTTTGCGCATTTTTCAGTCAAGTTTGCCATATTCTTCGTCGGTGACGGGCTCGCACCACTCGTTTGACGCGCCATCCGCAGGCACCTCTACCGCAAGGTGGGCGAACCAGCTGTCTTTTGCCGCGCCGTGCCAGTGCTTTACTTCGGGCGGGATATTCACCACATCGCCCGCGCGCAGCCTCTGCGGAGGCTTGCCCCACTCCTGATACCAACCTTCTCCGCCGGTGACAAGCAGAATCTGCCCGCCCCTGTGGTGAATGTGCCAGTTGTTGCGGCAGGCGGGTTCGAACACCACGTTGCCTATGGCTATGCGCTCTGTCGTAAGCATTTTAAGATAGCTGTTGCCCGTAAAATACTTTGCAAAGGCGGTGTTAAGTCCGCCGACGGGGAACACGGCTCCGCCGCCGAGGTCGCGCTCCATAACATCCTTATCCATAATTTTTAACCTCCGTAAATTATTTTATATGGTAGGGCGGCCCTGCCGCCCGCACAATATCATAAAAAGTACACTCTGCTTCAACCGTCCGCAGCCGGGTCCCCCGCCCCGTTTGGGGCCCTTTTGGGCAAATTCAGGGCAGACAGTCACCCCGCTCACCCCGTTGCGGCGGCATTGACAGACGACGCAAAAAGTTATATACTTGATTAAAGTTTGTATTCATTATAGAAGTTAAACCACACTTTAAGTCAACAGTAAATAAGCAAATTTTTCAAATAAAAACGGAGGCAAAATATGTTTTATACCATAGGCGAGGCTGCAAAAATGCTCGGAGTGTCCCCCTCCGCCCTGCGCTACTACGATAAAGAGGGGCTGTTGCCCTTTGTGGAGCGCTCTGAAAGCGGGCTGAGAATGTTCAAAGAGAGCGATATGGACTGGCTGAGAGTCATTGAATGTCTTAAAAAGACGGGAATGCCCATAAAGGGCATAAAGCAGTTTATACTGTACGCGATGAAGGGCGACGACACCATCGGCGAGAGGCTGGAGATACTCGGCAGGCACCGCAGGGACGTTATGAGGCAGATTGAGGAACTTGAAGAGCACCTGAACCTGCTGAACTATAAAATCTGGTACTACACAGCCGCCGAAGAAGCGGGCTCCTGCGGAGCCGTACACAGGATACCCGTGCATGACGTCCCCGAAGAGCTGCGCAAATACCATAAAACAATATGCTGAAAATGTTCCTCATATCCTACAATGTTCCCTGCAGGGAATTGATACTTAATCAAATATTTATGCGCCGCGGCACAATACGCGGCGTATTTTTTTTAGATTTGCGCACAAAAAGAGGTATCAAAACGCGCGCGGCTGTTAAAAACTTATGCGGAGGAATTTTTTATGAACCCTTTTAAAGAGAGAAGCAGAAGTCTGGAAAACAACTTTCTTCCGCTCAAAAAGATGTATCCCAAGAGCTACAACAAGGATAAGACTTCGGCGTACACAAAGACGCGCGTCATACTTATGAACGGCACTGAGTTTGAGTCCGCGTGGTTTATGCACCAGTTCGCACGCCACTGCGACATACCGGAGATTAAGGACGCGCTTGCCGTGGTGCGCAGGCAGGAACAGCAGCAACAGAAGCGCATAAGCTGCCTGAAGCCGCTCAACGAAAGCATACTTGAAACGACGATAGGTTACGAACAGCTTGCCGTAGACCTGACGGCCGCCCTGGCCATTCACGAAAAGGACGAAAACAACATAAAGGCCCTTAACTTTGCGCTGTTGGAGGACTTTGACCACCTGTACCGCTATGCAAACCTTTTGAAGATGGACAAGGGCGAGGACGCGGAAATGCTTGTGGAAAAATATACGGAGATAATGCCTGGCCGCCCCACCATTGCCGAACACCGCTATCCCGCCGACGAGATAAAGCCGCACATAGACTGCAAGACGGCGGACCTTTACAGCAAGCTGGTGGTGAACACTATCACCGCGGCGGAACAGCAGACGATGAACTATTATATGAATATAGCGCAGTGGTATAAAAACGACCTGGGCAGAAAGCTGTATTCTGAGATAGGAATGATTGAAGAGGCGCACGTCACGCAGTACGAGAGCCTTAAAGACCCCAACGCAACCTGGCTGGAGATGTGGGTTATGCACGAGTACACCGAGTGCTGGCTGTATTACTCTATGTACGAGGACGAGTGCGACGAAAACATAAAGCGCATATGGCTGGAACACTACAAGCAGGAAATCGCGCACCTCAAGACGGCCGCCGCGCTTCTGAAAAAGTATGAAAAGAAGGGCTATGAGGAAGTTGTGGGCGACGGGGAATTTCCTACGCTGCTGAAGATAGGCTCCAACAAAGAGTATATACGCCGCGTGCTGAAGGAGACTATCACCCTGACAATGAAAGAGGAAGGCTATTCTGAACTCAACAGACTGCCTGACGATTACCGATTCTTTGAATTCCAGGAGAAGTTCCTCTCAGGCGACACCAAGACCCCCTCTCACATGGTGATTGAAAAGGCCATAAAGACCCTGGGACAGGACTACCGCTATCAGGACGGCGACCACCCCGTAAAGAGTCTGCGGGACAGGGACTGCGACAACACAGAGGTTGCAAGAATAAAGAGCAGATAGACTGCGCCAGAAATACTAAATCCGCCGCGTCCAAAGACGCGGCGGATTTAGTTAAAGCTCAGGAAGAGATGTTTTGTCAAATAATTGAATTTCTTCACTTTTATCTTCCGATACCTTGGTTACGTCGCCGAACAGATGCACGTGGCCGCCGTCATCGTAGATACCCGCCTCAAGGTGGCCGCAGTAGGTATCTCCGCAGACGCGGTTATAATTTGTAATGTCTGGAAATTTAGACTTCAGCTTTTCGGCAAAAGTTTCAGCATTGTCTCCCGCCTTACAAACATAACTGCATACGCCACGCGTGTCTTTA
>CBCPNE010000087.1:0-8257 GCA_965120435.1 uncultured Clostridia bacterium | reverse complement strand
AGGGATATAAATCCCGCCTGCGCGGCGCGCGCCCTGAATATTTTTATAGATCAAACCACGATTGACGGCATCGATTTTTCTTCCTATGACTACGTTGCGGACGCTGTTGATACAGTTTCTGCAAAGGTGCTTATAATAGAGCGTTGCAAGGCGGCAGGCGTGCCCGTTATATCCTGTATGGGCGCGGGCAACAAGCTGAATATAACCTCCTTTAAGGTGGCGGATATATCGCAGACCAAAGTGTGTCCGCTGGCGCGCGCGGTGCGTCAGGCGCTTAAAAAGAGGGGGATAAGCGGCGTCAGGGTGGTGTATTCAGAGGAACTCCCCACAGGGACTATAATAGAACAGGACGACTGTTCATCGAGGCATATTCCCGCGTCAAATGCCTTTGCGCCCGCGGCGGCGGGGCTTACTGCCGCAAGGGAAATAGTGTGCGGCATTGCAGGAATAGCGCGTTGAATTCGGTAAGCATATGAGCAAACAACTTACAAAGTGCCAGAGCGTGGAACGCTCTATAATTACCAGATTCCGCAAGGGGATATGGGCGCCCTTCCTTGAGGCGGTGCGGGCTTATGAGCTTATATCCGAAGGCGACAATATAGCCGTGTGCATATCCGGCGGCAAGGACTCGATGTTGCTTGCAAAGCTTATGCAGGAGCTTAAACGGCACAGCGACTATAAGTTCGGGCTTAAGTTCCTGTGTATGAACCCCGGCTATAACGAGGAAAACGCGCTCGCCATAGAGCGCAACGCCAGACTTCTTGAAATTCCGCTTGAAACCTTTTCTTCAGACGTGTTTGAGGCGGCGGAGCTCGTCGGCGGCGATTCGCCCTGCTATATGTGCGCGCGGATGCGCAGGGGATTTTTATACGCGCGGGCAAAGGAGCTTGGCTGCAACAAGATTGCGCTCGGTCACCACAGGAGCGACGTGATTGAAACAACCCTTATGGGTATGTTCTACGGCGGACAGATTCAGGGTATGATGCCACGGTTGAAAAGTTCCAACTTTGAGGGTATGGAACTCATTCGCCCGATGTACTGCGTTTCAGAGGAAGATATTCTGCGCTGGCGGGACTACAACGGGCTTGAATTTATCGCCTGCGCCTGTCGTTTTACGCGCAGACTTGCAGAGAGCGGACAGGGCCGCTCGGTGCGTCAGGAGATGAAGGAACTCGTAGCTTCGCTCAAGGTAAAAAATCCGGACGTGGAAAAGAGCATTTTCAAAAGCCTGCACAACGTACAGCTGGATACACTCGTAAGGTACAAAAGGGATGGGCAGTGGCATAGCTTTCTTGAAAAGTTTGAATAATTGCCCGGTACATAACAGGTAAATTTGCGTCCGATTTTTCGGCGTAAAAATAAATTTATAAGGAGAATGGAGATGTCCTATCCCGTAACAGTACTCAGTGAAAGCGAAATCCAAATAGGCGGCTGGGTGTATGCAGTTAAGGAACTCAAAGCCACATGGAAGCTCACCTACAACATGGGCAAAATGGAGGTTGTTATCAACGTTCCCAAGGCTACCGCGGCCGACATTGCAACCCTTCAGGCAAAACTTCAGGAAAAGTTTTAATCAAAAAATGAAAACGCCGCCTTTACGGTTGTTCTGTGAGGGCGGCGTTTTTCATTGCGGTGAAAAGGCTGGCAACGTGTGTTGCAGTCAAATTTTTTTTCAGCAAACCGTTGACAAAAGTCCGGCGGCTGTGCTATCATTCTTTATGTAGTTTGCGGAACTGTTTTTCCGCGGAGGCGTTGTATGAAAAAATCAGTTTATTCAGTAATTTCATGCGCAACCATGTGCCGCTGTATGCAGTATTTTACAGCGGAATAATTGTCGTGCGTTGATTTTGCCTCTATTTTAATCTGTAATATTGCGGCAGGAGCGTTCGGCATTTACGCGCCTGCCGTTTGTTTTATCGTAATTTATATTTAAAGGAGCAGTTTATGGACAATAAAAAAAATTACAGGCGTGAAACGCTTGCAATACACGCGGGGCAGGAGCGCCCCGACCCTGCCACGGACGCCCGCGCCGTACCCATCTATATGACCACGTCATATGTGTTCAAAGACAGCGCACAGGCGGCCGCAAGGTTTGATTTGAAGGAGGATGGCAATATATATACCCGCCTTCAGAATCCCACAACGGACGTATTTGAAAAGCGCGTGGCCGCGCTTGAAGGCGGCATAGGCGCGCTCGGCGTTGCCAGCGGTTCGGCGGCCATAACTTACGCCATTCAGAATATCGCCTCCTGCGGCGACCACGTCGTTGCGGCAGGCAATCTGTACGGCGGCACGCACAACCTGCTTGCCGTAACGCTGCCAGAACAGGGTATAACCACGACTTTCGTGGACCAGACCGACCCCGAAAATTTCCGCAAGGCGATAAGGCCCAATACCAAACTCATATATGCGGAGAGCATGGGCAATCCCAATTCCGACCTGATTGATATGGAGGCAATCGCTGCAATCGCGCACGAAAACGGTATCCCCTTCATTGTGGATTCCACGTTCGCCACGCCCTGCCTCATACGCCCCCTGGAACACGGCGCGGACATAGTCGTTCACTCCGCAACAAAATTTATGGGCGGGCACGGCACCGCAATGGGCGGAATAGTGGTGGACGGCGGCAAGTTTGACTGGGCGGCTTCAGATAAGTTCCCCGGTCTTTCAAAGCCCAATCCCGCCTATCACGGCGTGGTGTTTACCGAAGTCGGCGGCAAGGCGGCCTATATACTCAAGATGCGCACAACGCTTCTGCGCGACCAGGGCGCGGTCATCTCGCCCTTCAATTCCTTCCTCATTCTTCAGGGGCTGGAAACTATGCCCCTCCGCGTGGAAAGGCACGTTGAAAATGCGCTGAAAGTAGTTGAGTTTTTGAAGAACTGTCCCCAGGTTGAAAAGGTAAACCATCCGTCTCTGGCTGCGGGCAGGGGCGCCGAACTCTATAAAAAGTATCTCCCCAACGGCGGCGGCTCTATATTCAGCTTTGATATAAAGGGCGGAAAGCAGAAGGCGGTAAAGTTTACTGAAAGTTTACAGCTCTTTTCCCTGCTTGCCAACGTGGCGGACGTGAAGTCGCTTGTCATTCACCCCGCGTCAACAACGCACTCCCAGCTCGACGAGGAGGGGCTTAAAGCGGGCGGAATAACTTCCGCCACCGTAAGGCTGTCCATAGGGACTGAGCATATAGACGACATTCTGGACGACCTGAAGCAGGCGTTTGAAAAGGTAAAATAATAAAAAGGGCGGCGCATATGCCGCAGATATGATAATTTAATCGGGGCAGTGCCCCTTAAAACAGGCGGTATATTATGATTTATGACAGTATAACCCAGCTCATAGGGGAAACTCCGCTTTTAAGGCTTAACCGTTATGCGGAAAAATATAATTTAAAGGCGGAGATAATAGCAAAGCTCGAATATTTCAACCCGGCCGGTTCTGTAAAGGACAGGGTGGCTCTCAATATGGTGCTGGACGCCGAAGAAAAGGGCGTGCTTAAGCCCGGCGGCACGATAATAGAGCCCACTTCAGGCAATACGGGCATAGGGCTGGCGCTTGTGGCGGCGGCAAGGGGGTACAAGCTCATTCTCACTATGCCGGAGACTATGTCTGAAGAGAGGCGCAGACTGATAAAGGCCTACGGCGCGGAGATTGTACTCACGCCCGGCGCGGAGGGGATGAGCGGCGCGATAAGGCGGGCAGAACAGCTCAATGCGGAGATTGAAGGCAGCATAATAGCGGGGCAATTTGAAAATCCCGCCAATCCCGAAGCCCACAGAAAGACCACCGCGCAGGAAATATTGCGCGACGCGGGCAAGGTTGACGTATTAGTCGCGGGCGTCGGCACGGGCGGAACAGTGACTGGTGTAGGGCAGGTACTCAGAGAGGCATATCCTGACCTTAAGGTTTACGCCGTAGAGCCCGAAGGCTCTCCCGTACTGTCGCAGGGCAGGGCGGGAAAGCACGGCATACAGGGCATAGGCGCGGGTTTTGTACCCAAGGCGCTGGATACCTCCGTCTACGACGGCGTGATTGCCGTATCGGACGAACAGGCGCTTGAAACGGGGCGCGAGCTTGCCCGCACGGAGGCGTTCCTTACGGGCATATCCTCAGGCGCGGCTCTCTATGCGGCCAGACTTCTGGCGGAGCGGGAGGAAAACGCAGGCAAGCGCATACTCGTAATTCTTCCCGACAGCGGCGACAGGTATCTTTCCACCAGACTTTTCGCGTGAGGTTCTGTCGGGGTGCGGCTGAAATTTATAGCCATTTATTGAGAAATAGTATTGTCCTGAAGCACACGGTTGTGCTATAATTTATCCACGCGGCATACCGCACGGAGTTGTTTATGAAAGTTACTGACATTATAAAAAGCAAAAAGGCGACGCTCTCTTTTGAGGTGTTTCCCCCCAAGACGGACGATAAATTTGAAAGCGTTTCAAAGGCGATAGACGGAATTGCAAATCTCAGACCCGATTTTATGAGCGTAACTTACGGCGCGGGCGGGGGCACTTCCGCCTATACCGTGCGCATTTCAAAGGAGCTTAAAGAGCGCGGCGTAAATTCCGTGGCGCACCTGTCCTGCATATCTTCCACAAAGGCGGACGTGCGCGAAAAGCTCATTCAGCTCAGGGCAAACGGAATAGAAAATATCCTTGCGCTGCGCGGGGATATTCCTCAGGATTTTTCGGGTAACCTTGAATATAAGTATGCGAGCGAACTCGTTGCCGAAATAAAGCAGTTCGGCGGATTCTGCATAGGCGGGGCGTGCTATCCGGAGGGGCACCCCGAATCGCCCACTCTGTTCACCGATATAGAAAATCTCAGGCGCAAGGTGGACACGGGCTGCGACTACCTCACCACGCAGATGTTCTTCGATAACGACCTCTTCTACAGTTTTCTTGCAAAAGCGTATTCGGCGGGTATAACCGTGCCCATAATCCCCGGCATAATGCCAATAACGCGCGCAAGTCAGGTTGCGCGCACGCTCAACCTTTCCGGTTCGCCCATTCCCGCCAAGTTCAGAAGAATAGTAGACCGCTTCGGCGACAATCCCGCGGCTATGCGCCAGGCGGGCGTAGCGTATGCAACCGAACAGGTGATTGACCTGTACGCCAACGGCGTCAAGGCGGTACATATTTACACTATGAACAGCGTAGAGGTGGCGCAGGCAATAAGGCGCAACCTTTCAGAAATAATATGATTAACTTTCTCAGCGGACACATAGAGCAACTTGATTTGCGCGAGACTATGCGCTATTTAGGCTATGCGGGCGTAAAGCGCGCCGACGGGATGGAGAGCCTAATCTCCGAATGTGAAAAGATGATTCTTCCCGAACTTGCGCCGCGCGCCGTCTACAGCGTATATCCGCTTTCCCGCGAAGGCGAAGGGGAAGAGGAGGTGCTCAATCTCGGCTTTGCCGCCGTAAAGAGCAGGGCGCTATCCAAAAACCTTGAGGGGTGCGACAGAATAGCGTTGTTCGCCGCAACCGTCGGCGCGGGGGTAGACAGGCTTATCGTCAAGTATAACAAGCTCTCGCCCGCGCGCGCTGTGGTGCTTCAGGCTATGGGCGCGGCCGCGGCAGAGCAGTGGTGCGACGAGGTCAACGCGGGCATAAAGAAGGCATACGGCAAGTGCCGCCCGCGCTTTTCCTGCGGGTACGGCGATTTGCCGCTGTCACTCCAGCGCGAAATATTTCCCGCCCTTGCAGTAACCAAAAACCTCGGCGTAACGCTCACGGACGGAGATTTGATGATTCCGTCAAAGTCGGTAACGGCGATTGTAGGCATAGCAAAGCAATAAAAATTTTTGTATAACCGCGGCATATATGCCGCTCTTTTTTAAAAAACCGCCTTAAAAACGGGCGGCTTTCAGGCAAATAAAATGAACTTTAAAAGCTTACTTAAAAACAAAATAGTGGTGCTTGACGGCGCTATGGGCACTCAGTTGCAGCGGGCGGGCCTCGCGCTCGGCGAACTGCCGGAAGAGTGGAACCTGACCCGCGCGGACGTAGTGCAGGACATACACGAAAGATATTTTGCCGCAGGCGCGGACGTAGTCTACACAAATACGTTCGGCGCAAACTGTCTTAAATTCGGCGACAGAACGGAGGAGGTAGTCTCCGCCGCGGTTGCGTGCGCAAAGCGCGCGGCGGCAGGATTCAGGAACAAGTTTGTCGCGCTGGACATAGGCCCCACGGGCAAACTTTTAAAGCCGCTCGGCGACCTCGGCTTTGAAGAGGCGGTCAGAATTTTCGGCCGCACGATAGCGGCAGGCGCGGCAGCGGGGGCAGACCTCGTCGCCATAGAGACGATGAACGACATTTACGAGCTCAAGGCCGCCGTTCTCGCCGCAAAGGAATACGGCGGCGGACTTCCCGTAATCGCCACGGGCGTGTTCGGCTCTGACTGCAAGATGATGACGGGCGCCACCCCTGAAGCGGCCGTCGCCCTTCTGGAGGGACTCGGAGCGGACGCCATCGGGCTCAACTGTTCGCTCGGCCCTGAGCAGATGCTTCCCTGTGCGGAACTCTTTTTAAAGTGCGCGTCCGTTCCCGTCATAGTCAAACCCAACGCGGGACTGCCTGCGGAGCGGGACGGCAGGATGGAGTACGACGTAGGTGCGGAGGAATTCTGCGCGGTTATGCGCAAAATGGCGGAGATGGGCGTGCGCGTTATGGGCGGCTGCTGCGGCACCGACCCCGAATATATCAGTGGGCTTAAAAGAATTGCCGAAGAGTGTGCGCCCGTGCCCGTGACAGACAAGGGCCTTACGGTAATATCTTCATACACCCACGCCGTGTACTTCGGCCAAAGGCCCGTGCTCATAGGCGAGCGCATAAACCCCACGGGTAAAAAGCGCTTGAAGCAGGCCTTGAAGGACGGCGATATGGCATATGTGCTCGGAGAGGCGGTATCCCAGGCCGAGAGGGGCGTGCACGTTCTGGACGTAAACGTCGGCCTTCCGGAAATTGACGAGCCTGCCGTTTTAGAGGCGGCCGTGTATGAAATTCAGTCCGTAACCGACCTCCCCCTTCAGATAGACACCTCAGACATATCCGCAATGGAGCGCGCAATGCGCCGCTACAACGGCAAGCCGCTTGTAAATTCGGTCAACGGCAAGGCGGAGGTTATGCGGCAGGTTTTCCCGCTCGTAAAAAAGTACGGCGGCGCGGTAATCGCCCTCACCCTGGACGAGGACGGAATACCTTCCTCTGCGGAGGGCAGGGTGGCAATCGCCCGCAAAATTGTAAGAGAGGCAAAAAAGTACGGTATCAGGAGCAAGGATTTAATCTTCGATACCCTCGCAATGGCTGTTTCGGCGGACGGAGGCGCGGCGGACGCCGCGATACGCTCGCTCGACTGCATAAGGCATAAGATGGGCATAAACACCTCGCTGGGCGTTTCAAATATCTCCTTCGGGCTGCCAAACCGCGACTTCATAAACGGCACGTTCTTTGCAATGGCTCTCTCCCACGGGCTGTCTGCGGCCATAATAAATCCCAACTCGCAGGAGATGATAAAGACGTATAAGAGCTTTATCGCCCTGTCGGGCGTCGATAAAAACTGTATTGAATACATAGATTACGCCTCTTCCGTGCAGTCGGCAGGGTATGTACAGGTCGGCGGACAGCAATCCGCTTCTGAAGGCGGCAGCACGCTGAAGTACTACATTGAAAGGGGCCTTAAGTCAGAGGCGGAGGCCGCGGCGGAAAAGCTGCTCAAAGATACCCCTCCGCTGGAAGTAATCAACGGCCAGATTATCCCCGCGCTGGACGTGGTGGGGCAGGGCTTTGAAAACAAAACTCTGTTTCTTCCCCAGCTTCTGATGAGTGCGGAGGCGGCCTCAGGCGCGTTTGAGGTGATAAAGCGCGCGTTCGGTTCGGGCGGCCGTTCAAAAAAGCTGAAGATAGTAATCGCAACGGTAAAGGGCGACATTCACGACATAGGCAAAAATATAGTAAAGACGCTGCTTGAAAATTACGGCTTTTGCGTGTACGACCTCGGCAAGGACGTGCCTCCGCAGGCCGTGGTTGACAAGGTGAAGGAGGTTGGCGCGCAGGTTGCCGGGCTCTCCGCGCTGATGACCACAACCGTCGCCTCTATGAAAGAAACTATAGAGCTGCTTAAAAAAGAGTGCCCCGACTGCCGCACGCTGGTGGGGGGAGCGGTGCTCAACAGTGAATATGCCCGTATGATAGGCGCGGACAAATACGCTAAGGACGCAATGGAATCGGTGCGCTACTGTGAGGAAGTCGAGC
>CBCPNE010000086.1:0-5016 GCA_965120435.1 uncultured Clostridia bacterium | reverse complement strand
AGTGATTGCGCTTTTGCATAAGTCTGCGACGAAGGGGAAACTCTTCCTGATACGGTGAAATTCCGTAACCGACGGTATAGTCCGGATAGTAAAAGAATTATTTTATCAAACCGCAGATTTTTGCGCGCCCTTAATTTTACGGGGCGCGTTTTTTTTGACGGGTAGAAGAACTGCTTTAAAAAACCAAGGAGTTCTTAAAAAATGAAAAAGGAGTCAACACAATTTTTCACGCCCGCGCGCATAGCGGTGATTGCAATGTTTGCAACGCTTTCAGGCGTGCTGTACGTTTTCGGCTTTCCGATAGGCGCAGCCTTTCCTTCGTGGTTAGAGCTCAACTTTTCAGATATTCCCGCGCTCATAGGCACGTTCGCGCTCGGCCCGCTCTCCGGCGGCATAATTGTGTTCGTCAAGATACTTATAAAACTTATAATAAAAGGTACTTCCACGGTGTTTGTGGGCGAACTCGCCGACCTTGTTATAGGCCTGGCTTTCGTGGTGCCCGCGGGACTGATATATAAAAAGCGCCGCACATTCAGGGGCGCGCTGCTCGGTATGTCGGTGGGTTCGGTGTGTTCTGTGGCTGCGGCAATACTTGCAAACTGGCTGGTGCTCGTGCCGTTCTATATAAAGCTGTTTTATAACGGCAGTTGGGAGCCGCTTGTCAATGCAATGCAGGCGCTCTTCGGTGACAGTGTAAATAAAGATACGTTCTATACCTATTACCTGTGGGTGTCCGTGCTGCCCTTCAACCTTATGCGCTGCCTTATTGCCGTGCTCGTCACGCTACCCGTATATAAGCGCATATCCTCGCTCATAAACAGGCTCAGCGCCCGCTTTAACGCCAGGCATATGGCAGGGCAGGAGCAAGACCGCGGCGGCGCGGTTGTAAAAAGGCGTGTGATAATAATCTCTGCCGTATGTGCGGGAGTGGTAGTGCTGCTCGTCGGCGGCGTGCTGCTCAGGTTTTTCCTCGGCTGAATGTCGTGCTTCGGGCGGCATTTATATTGTCTGAAATTTAATTGCAAAAATCTGCCGTACACGCTATAATATACGCGTATGGCAGTTTTTATTTCCCGCTCAGATAAAGATACGGCAGGTTTTGCGGCGGAGTACGCAAAGACCCTTTCGCCTGGCGACGTGGTGTTGCTTGAAGGCGATATGGGCGCCGGTAAGACGGTATTTGCAAAGGGCGTGGCGGCAGGCCTCGGAATAGACGGGGAGGTATTGAGCCCCACATATGCCTATATGAACGACTACGGCGGCAGGCTGTACCACTACGACTGTTACCGCCTTTCGTCGGGGGCGCAGGCAGAGGCGCTCGGCCTTACGGACTATTTTTACGGCGGAGGCGTGTGCCTTATAGAGTGGGCGGAGAACATCGCCGACGTGCTGCCTGAAAACTGCAAAAAAGTTGTGATTAAAAAGCTCGGCGAAAACGAGCGTGAAATTACTTACTTATAATAAAAAAAGGACGGTGACGGCTTTGGCGGAATTCAATAATTACCTTGCGGTGGACACCGCCTCGTCGCACCTTACGGTGCTTGCCGCAAAGGGGGCAAGGCGCGCCCTCAGGTTTGTGCCCGACTGCGCTCTCAGACACTCCGTCACGCTTATGAACGAAATTGACGGGGCGTTGGACGAAATCTCTCTTAAACCTGAAGAGTGCGGCTTTTTCTGCGCGGTCACCGGGCCGGGGTCGTTTACGGGCATAAGAATAGGTATTTCAGCGGCAAAGGGGTTTGCGCTTGCAACCGGCCGTCCCGTAATGCCCTTAACGGCTTTTGAACTTGCGGCATATAATGTAAACGGCGGCAGATTTATCGTCGCAGTGGACGCGGCGCACGGGCATTTTTACGCCTGCGAATTTGACGGAATCCGCGCCGCGCAGCCGGTGTATATAAGCGGGGAAGAACTTGCCGCGCGCGGACTGCCGCTGTACGGCTTTCAGTCTCTCCCGCTGCCCGGATACACCCGCCTTGACGCGGGGAAATGTCTTGAAGGGGCGGTGGAGGCAAAACTTTCGCACGGCGCGCCGTTCGGACCCGTACACGCGCTGTATGTGCGCAAGTCGCAGGCGGAGGAGGGAAGAAGATGAACCTGCGCCGCTGGAAGTACGAGGATATTCTGAGAATTTCAGAGCTGGAGAAGGAGTGTTTCCCCAAGGAGCCGTGGAGCTACAGGATGCTCGCCGACAGCTTTGAAAACGATAATTTTATAGGCATACTCTGCGACGACGGCGGAGAGATTGCGGGCTACGGCGGCGTAACCATAAATGTGGATACCGCCGATATAGACAATATCGCCGTGGCGGAGGGCTATCGCCGCGCAGGGATAGGCGGCTCCCTTCTGGAGGGGCTGGTGGCGGCCGCGGCCGAACGGGGAGCCGGAAAGGTGTTCCTTGAGGTGCGGGTGTCCAATTCGGCCGCTATGTCGATGTATCTGAAACACGGCTTTAAGGGCGTATATGCGCGCACGCGGTACTATACGGACGGGGAGGACTGCCTCGTGATGGGGCGGGACGTTTAATCCCGCCGTCTGCGCAGGCCAATGCGGCGGTTTAAATGTAATCGGGGGTAATTTTATTTTTATAGACGGCGCACACGTTTCTGTCATACAGAAGGGAAGCGGTCGGGACGTACTTATGCTTCACGGCTATATGTCCTGCAAGGAGAGCTTTTTTTACAGCATAGAGGCGCTTTCTTCGCGCTACCGCGTGACTGCCCCGGACTTCCCCGGATTCGGCTGTTCCTCGCCGCTCGCCGCGGCGTGGTCGGTATCAGATTACGTCGGCTGGCTTGCAAAATTTGCGGCGGAGGCCGGGCTTGAAACTCCGCATATAATAGCCCATTCATTCGGCGCGAGGGTGGCCATAAAGTATGCGGCGTGCCGTCCGTGCGCTCTTTCTAAACTGGTTATAACGGGCGGTGCGGGCATAGTCAGACCGCGCACCCGCGCATACAGGCGCAGAGTGGCGGCATACAGGCTGGTAAAGAAGTTTGCTCCGTCCTTTGCCGAAAGAAAGTTCGGCAGCGAGGAGTACAGAAAACTTCCTCCCGTGATGCGCGAGAGTTATAAAAAGATAGTAAATGAGGACCTCCGCGGATGCTGCGCGCTCATACGCGCGCCCGCGCTATTCATATACGGACGCGACGACTCCGTCACTCCCGCACGGGAGGAGGGCGCGGCACTGTCGTCTGCCGTAAAGGGCGCGCGGCTGGAGGTTATAGAGGGCGGGCATTTCTGCTTTTCTGAAAATGCCGCCGCGTTCAATTCACTCGTATCTGCCTTTCTGGACTGAGGGCGGCAAGGAGAATTATGGGTATTTTCATATCTGTGGGTAAGACAGTCGAATGTGTTATTATAGCGCTCTGTTTCGGTGTGCTTCTCACAATGGCGTCGGCAAAGTTGCTCGGCGCGCTGCAGGGCTGCAATTACAGCGGCGCAAAACTGCTGCGCTGGGCGGGGAAGCGCAATAATATGTCTTTTGAGCGTCTCCTCCTGCTGGGTATTCTGTGCCTTCTGTCCTCGGCCATAGTCGCGCTGTGCTTTTCCTTTGCGGTAAAGTGGGCCGCGCTCGCAGGTCTGATAACCTATGCGGTGTTTTTCGGACTGTATATCTACGCCGACGGAAAGATTGCCCTCCGCGTGCCCGCCGTGCGCACCAGGAGGTTCAAGCGGCTGGAGATAGTGCTGTTCTGCGTGTGCGCAATAGTTACGTATCTGATAGTGACGCTGCTGAATTTTGCCGCGGAGCTGTGGGGGGAGGAGCTGTTCGGTATTCTGAAGTACTGCGCGCTTGCGGTGCTGCCCGTGCTTCTGCTGCCGCTCATATGCTTGTCCAATCTGATTGCAAAGATATATGAGGTGCCCCATAACCGCACATACGTTAAAAAGGCTACGGCAAAGATTGTCTCCTCGGATATAACCGTGGTGGGGATAACGGGCAGTTACGGCAAGACGAGTACCAAGAACATTCTTGCGGCTATGCTCGGCAAAAAGTACAGGGTGCTTTCAACTCCCCGTTCGCACAACACGCCGATAGGTATATCGCTTGCCGTCAACGCCAACGACCTTGAAAAGTTTGACGTATTCATAGCCGAAATGGGCGCAAGGAACGTCGGGGATATTGCCGAATTGTGCAATATCTGTCCGCCCGACTATTCCCTGATAACGGGCATATGCCCCCAGCATCTGGAAACATTTGAGACTCTGGAAAATATAATAAAGGCTAAGGGGGAAATCCTCTCCGCCACAAAAAAGCGGGCGTATGTAGCGGCCGAATGTGCGCAGTATTTTGCTGACGGGGAGTGCCCCGTGGAGGTGTGCGACTGCGTTTCGGAAATTTCCGCAGACTGTAACGGAACGGCTTTTACGCTCACGTTGGGGGGAGAGAGGCTGCGCGTTCACACAAAACTTCTCGGTGCACACTGCGCTTACAACATAGGCCTGGCCGCAATGCTCGCGTATGAAATGGGGGTGAGCCCCGAAGATATAGCGTCCGCAGCGGAAGAGCTTGAATTTGTGGAACACAGGTTACAGCTCACGCGGTCCGGCGGAATCAACATTCTTGACGACGGTTACAATGCAAACGTAAAGGGCGCGCGCGCCGCGCTTGATGTGCTGCGCTCCTTCGACGGCAACAAGATAGTCGTCACTCCCGGCATAGTGGAGCTGGGAATACTTGAGGAGAGCGAAAATAAGGAACTCGGCGCGGCGCTCGTCGGGCTGGACCTCGTGATACTGGTGGGGGATACCCTCGTCCTGCCCGTAAAGGAGGGCTACCTTGAGGCGGGCGGCGACCCCGAAAAACTTATGATAAGGCAGACGCTTAAGGACGCCCAGAACGAACTGAAGGGCAGAATAGCGCAGGGGGATACCGTGCTGTTCCTTAACGATTTGCCGGATATTTACTGAAAGATAAAATCGCGGGGGGGGGTGGGGGAGGGGGGGGAGGGGGGGGTTTTTTTTTTTCCCCCCAAACCCCCTGTGGGGGGGTGGTTTTTCTTTTTCCCCCCA
>CBCPNE010000085.1:0-2533 GCA_965120435.1 uncultured Clostridia bacterium | reverse complement strand
TTTATATTTCTAAATATACTATAATATACAGACGAGCAATGATACGCGGCGTTTTAATGAGCCGCTGTGCCGCACCTAAGACGACGGTGTTCTTTGACCTATGACGGGAAAGGTAATACATTGAGAAGATTATACATTCAACTTAAATATATAACGGCGTTTATTCTGGCGCTCCTTGCCGTCATCATAACCTCCCCCCTTGCGTGCTTTATAGCGCTTGCCATAAAGATTGAGGACGGAGGGCAAGTGCTTTTCAGGCAGGAGCGCACGGGACTTCACGGCAGGAAATTTATGTGCTATAAGTTCCGTTCTATGAAGAGCGACCACATAGCTTACGACAAGAACAAACGCGTAATTAAGGACAGCAACCCCAACCTTACCAGGGTGGGCAGGGTGATACGCAAATTCAAATTTGACGAACTGCCCCAGCTTTTTAACGTTTTAAGGGGCGAAATGTGCCTTATCGGGCCCCGCCCCCTTCTGCCCGTATTCGACTGCGAATACGAGGATTGGGAACTTGCAAAGTTTGAAATGCGCCCCGGACTTACGGGACTTGGTCAGGTGCGCGGCAACGGACACCTGAGCATAAAGGCAAGGAAGTATTACGACGCATATTATGTGCTGCACGTCTCGCCCATACTCGACCTGAAGATAATCTTCAAGACGATAGCCGTACTGCTTATAGGCGAAAAGCGGTTTTTAAAGCGCGTTCCGCCAGAAGATTACGCCATAATCAAGGAGCAGATTGGCAAAAAAATAAAAATCAGCAAAGAAACTTTGCGTAACTTCGGAAGATTGCCCGAAGTAACGGCGGAGAATACTGATGAGCGGCAAACCGATTAGAATTTTGCAGATTGTGGGCAACGCGCGGCTTGGCGGCGTTGTCACCTGTTTACTCAACTACTTCAGGCACATTGACAGGGAGCGTTATCACTTTGACTTTGTGACTTACGGCCCCTCCCCCTTTGACGACGAAGTAAAAAAAGTGGACCCCTCTGTGGAGATACACCACATATCGCCCTTTCAGAAAAACTTTATAAAGGGCATTTCAGACCTTGAAAAGGTATGCAGAAGGGGCGGTTATGACATAGCCCATTCCCACCTTACAACCCTTTCGGCGTTTTCGCTTGCGGCGGCGGACAATGCGGGCGTGCCCGTAAGGATATGCCACGCGCACAGCGCGTTCAACAAAAATTCTGAACACTACCTTGTAAAGAGTTTTCTTCGGCCTTTTGCCGTGGAGTGCGCCACGCACCTTATGGCCTGCAGCCGTCACGCGGCTGAGAGCATATTCGGCAGGCGGGCTGAAGAGGCCGTTATTCTTCCCAACGCGATTGAGGCGGAAAAATTTTTTTCGTCGGAGGCGGAATACCGCGCCGCGCGCGAAAAATTCGGCCTGAGCGGAAAAGTTGTGCTGTATGTGGGAAGATTTGCTTTTCAGAAAAACCTGCCCTTCCTTGTGCGCGCGTTTGCCGCGGCTGCCGACGGGGAGGATATGACGCTCGTACTCGTGGGCGACGGAGCGGAGCGCAAAGCCATACTAAAGGCGGCAGGAGAGAACAATCTGGCAGACAAGCTCAGGCTTGTGCCCCCCTGCGACCCGACGGAGTGGTACAAGGCCGCGGATATATTCTGTATGCCCTCCCGCTATGAGGGGCTGGGCATTGCCGCGATTGAGGCGCAGACGGCGGGACTTAAATGCCTTTTATCCCAAGCGGTGCCCAAGGAGGCAGACGTGACCGGCAGATGCGAATTTCTGCCCGACGACGAGAGTTTGTGGGCGCAGGCCATTGCCGCGCCTGCCGGCCACTGCTATGACCAGAGAGAGGCTGTTGCCGCCGCGGGATACGACATATCGGAAGAGGCTGTGCGGCTGACCGATTTTTATGAGAGCGCCGTGAACGGAATACAGTGACCTGTTGGCACAGGCGCACGGTAGAAAAACCTTTACAAACGAAAATCTTTGGTCTATAATATTACAGGGCGGCGGGCGAAAACCTCCGCCATTGAAATGCGCTTTACAATTTACAAAATAGCGGCTATAATACTATCGTTGAATTTGCGCCGCCGCGCACTTTCCGCGCGGCGGCGCTCTTTCCATAAGATAAAGGATTTGAGCATGATTAACAAAAATACGTTGGGCCAAAGGGCATACCTTATGAGCCTGCTCGTCAGGCGCAACATAAAAAATCAATACTACCGCTCGTTCATAGGCGTGGTGTGGACGGTGCTAAACCCGCTGTTGAACATGATTGTAATGTGGTTTGTATTTGATAAAATATTGGGGCGCGGCGACACCGACCCATTATATTATCCCATATTCATACTATCGGGCACGATAATATACAATGTGATGAGCAGCTCTACCTCTACCTCGCTCGGCTGCCTTGTGTCGCAGTCAAGTATGTTGCAAAAGACTAATGTGCCAATAGAGATATTCCCCACTGCCAACGTCTTTTCTGCACTCGTCACATTTGGGTTTTCATTTATCGCGCTCATGTTGGTAGCAATGATTTGCGCAATAACAGGAAAC
>CBCPNE010000084.1:0-7465 GCA_965120435.1 uncultured Clostridia bacterium | reverse complement strand
CTGCGCGTAAAGGTTTCCGGCTACGACTGGCTGGACGTGTGCATAGCGGACGCGAACAAGGGCAAGGCTCTGTGCGCGCTGCTTGACAGGATAGGCGCGGACAGGAGCCAATGCGTGGCATTCGGCGACCATATGAACGACCTTGAGATGCTTGAGGCGAGCGGACAGGCCTACGTCACCGCAAACGGCTTCCACGAACTCAAAAAACTTATACCGAATATCATACCTTCCAACGCCGAATACGGCGTAATAAAGAAGATAAAGGAGCTTTTATGAAACTTTTAATTGCCTCAGACCTGCACGGTTCGGCAAAGTATTGCCGCCTGACGCTTGAAGCGTTTGAAAGGGAGCGTGCCGACAAACTTGTACTGCTGGGCGACATTCTGTACCACGGCCCCCGCAACAACCTGCCCGAAGAGTATTCACCCATGCAGGTTGCCGAAATGCTGGGCAACTATAAGCAGAAGATTATATGCGTGCGCGGCAACTGCGAGGCCGAAGTAGACCAGATGGTGCTGCCCTTCCCCTGCCTTTCAGAATACGCCCTGATAAGCGCGGACGGCGTGAACATATACCTTTCGCACGGGCACAGAGAAGTTCCTCCGCTTATGGAGGGCGACGTGTATATCACCGGACACACGCATGTGCCGCTGATTGAAAAGACGGACTGCCTGCACCTCAACCCCGGCTCCGTGAGCCTGCCCAAGGAAAACAGCGAACGCGGCTATATCGTATATGAAAACCGCACCTTTACTTTCAAGACCCTGGAGGGCAAAGAATACAAACAGGCGACCGTCTGACGTAAAAAAATAGTATCTTTTATTGCTTTATAAGGCAGAGCCTTATCAACACCGCCTTGTCATCCCGCGCTTCTTCCACAGGAAGAGCCTTGCGGAGGGCTCCCGCTTGCGGGAAACCGCAAACCAAGCGACCAACGGGAGCGCGCGGAGAGAACTCGCCTTAATCAAAAGCGCCGCTATGACTTAACGAGATTTCTCCGCTTCGCCCACTTTCGCGGGCTTCGGTCGAAATGACAAGGTGAAGGACTGCGGCTACGGTCGTAAGGAGCGTAAGGAACGGAATAGCGATTGTTCGCCGTAAGGTGCAATAGAGGAGTAAACGACGACGCCCTGCCGATGCTCCGCGTAAGCGAAAACGGCAGATAGCGTAAATGACAAAAAGTATATACATTTTATCCTTACAATCTTTATGCCCGCTTTCCCTTTCTTCATTATCGGCAAAATCCTTTTACTGAACCACGCGACTATCGCGTGGTTTTCTTTATACAAAAAAGTCGGAGCAAACTTGCTCCGACTTTTATTTGCTGTATGTGATTTTGTTGTTCCTGCATTATATGGGAATAATGCGGAGAATACGGCCTCTAAAAATCATAAGTATGAGGTCAAGAAGCCAGATTATGTTCCAGCCGAGTACAATACGAAGAATAGCCGCAATGATTTTACCATCGGCAAGTCTTGTTATAAAACCGCAGATAAACGCTGTAATCGGAATTATAGCAAGGATTATGCTGACAAGACGGCCAAGCCCGAAATAATCGCCCCTTCTAGTTCTTTTTGCCATTATAGTGCAAACTCCTTAAGTTTTTATTTTCTTTATTATACCACAAAACATATAAAAGTCAATAAAAAAATTTGCGCAATAAATCAAAAGTGCGCCTGTTGCGCTGTTGCACTATATTATTATATTAAATAGTACGCATAAATTTTCAGCATATTAAAAACATAAGGCGGACGCGTGCGTCCGCCTTTGAATGTTTATTCTGCCTGAAATTTTTTACAGCCGCAAATCCTGCGCCGTAAAAAACTTTCCTTTAAGTTATACAAGCTCTATAATAGCTTCTTCGGCTGCGTCGCCGCGGCGCTGGCCGAGGAGATAGATGCGGGTATAGCCGCCGCCCTGGCCGCTCTCTTCCGCCCTCTGCGCATACTTGGGAGCAATCTCGTTGAACAGCTTTTCCATAAGAGGGTGCTGAACGTCCTTGGTCCTCTCCCTGTATTCAGACTTCTTCTCTGCGAAGCCCTTTATCTCCTGAAGGTCCCTGAGCTTGGACATTATATCGCGGCGCACGGCAAGCTTCCTGGGCGTATCCTTGATGGACTTCACGGTAACTTCCTTGCCCTTCTTGTCCTTGGTCACTACGTCTATTTCCTCATTGAGGTCATATACCTTAACCGCCTTGGTTATTATCTTTTCAACGTAGGGCTGAAGCTCCTTAGCCCTTGCCGCAGTCGTCTTTAACTTACCGTACCACAGAAGCTCAGAAGCCTGGTTTCTGAGTATTGCCATTCTCTGCTTGGTAGTTCTTCCTAATTTACCGGGCATTTTTTAGTCCTCCTTGTTAGCGAGCGAAAGTCCGTAAGACTGCAGCTTCTGAATAACTTCGTCAAGCGACTTGCGGCCGAGGTTTCTTACCTTCAGCATCTCGTCTTCCGTCTTTCTCGTCAAATCTTCAACCGTGTGTATGTTTGCACGCTTGAGGCAGTTGTAGGAACGGACTGAAAGGTCCATCTCCTCTATAGCCATTGCAAGCACCTGCTGCTGTTTGTCGTCCTCGTTTTTAACGAGTATGTCCATACCCTTTATCGTATCCGAAAGGTTTACGAACAGGCTGATATGGTCCTGCATAATCTTTGCCGCAAGGGAAACTATTTCCTTTGCGCTGAACGCGCCGTTGGTCCATACCTCAAGGGTGAGCTTGTCATAGTCGGTATTCTGGCCCACGCGGGTGTTTTCTACGTTGTAGTTGACCTTTTTTACGGGCGTATAGATGGAATCTATGGGGATGTAATCTATAAGGTCTGAACGGGTGTGGTCGGCGCCTTTATAGCCCCTGCCGCGGCCTATGGTTATTTCCATATCTATCTTGCCGCCCTCGTCCACCGTGCATATGTGCTGGTCGCCGTTGATTATCTCTATCTCGGCGTCCTGCTCTATGTCGCTCGCCTTTACCTCGGCGGGACCCTCCTTATAGAGGTGAACTACTTTGACGTAATCTTTATCTGTTATCTTTGTCTTTATGGCCAGCGTCTTGAGGTTGAGGATAATTTCCGTTACATCCTCTTTGACGCCGGGCACGGCCGAAAATTCGTGCTTTACGCTGCCGTCCAAAAATCTTATTCCCTGCGCCGCCGCACCGGGGAGCGCGGACAGGAGTATTCTTCTAAGGCAGTTGCCTATTGTAAGACCGAAGCCCTTTTCAAGCGGTTCTACTACTACCTTCGCATAGGACTGGTCCTCGCTTTCAGTAACCTCTATCTTGGGCATATCCATTTCGATCATGTTGCTACCTCCTCCTTATTGGGTATATTACTTGGAGTAAAGCTCGACAATCATATGCTCGGCAATCTGGCTGTCGATATCCTCTCTTGCAGGCAGTTCAACAATCTTGCCTTCAAGCTTTTCAGTGTCAAACTCAAGCCATTTGGGCATACTTGCCGCGGGCTTGGAACCCTTGAGTTCGGCAAAGAACTTATTGCCCTCCTTGCCTTCCTTTACGGCTATTACGTCGCCCTTCCTGACGATGTAAGAGGGAATGTTCACCTTTTTGCCGTTCACGGTGAAGTGGCCGTGGTTTACAAGCTGCCTTGCCTGGGCGCGGGAAACGCCTATGCCCATACGGAACACTACGTTGTCCAGCCTTCTTTCAAGCAGGGAGAGCATATTTTCACCCGTTATGCCCTTCATTCTGTCGGCCTTTTCGTAATATTCCCTGAACTGCCCCTCCTGCACGCCGTAAATCCTCTTTACCTTCTGCTTTTCGCGGAGCTGCTGGCCGTATTCGGATACCTTCTTCCTGGAAGTGCCGTGCTGACCGGGAGCCATAGGCCTCTTTTCAAACGGGCACTTGCCTGTATAACATTTATCGCCCTTCAAAAAGAGCTTTCCGCCTTCCCTTCTGCAGAGGCGGCACTTTGCTTCTCTGTAAGTCGCCATAATTCTCCTTTCCTCCTGTTATACTCTGCGGCGTTTGGGGGGTCTGCAACCGTTGTGGGGTATGGGCGAAACGTCGGATATGAGCGTTATTTCAACGTCACAAGCGGCTATTGCCCTTATTGCCGATTCCCTGCCCGCGCCGGGGCCTTTTACATAAACTTCAACCGAGCGGAGGCCGTGTTCCTTGGCGGCCTTAACCGCCGCTTCCGTGGCCATCTGTGCGGCGAAAGGAGTGCCCTTTCTGCTGCCCTTGTATCCAAGGCTTCCTGCGCTTGACCATGCTATAGCATTGCCCTGCGCGTCCGTTACGGTTACGAGAGTATTGTTGAAAGACGACTGAATATGAACCTGACCTTTATCAACCTTTTTAAGCTCTCTGCGCTTTCTTGTGGTTGCGGTTCTCTTAGTTGCTGCCATTTAACTTACGCCTCCTATTACTTTGCGCCCTTCTTCTTGGCGACCGTGCGGCGGGGACCCTTTCTCGTCCTCGCGTTTCTCTTTGTGGACTGTCCGCGAACGGGAAGTCCCTTTCTGTGCCTGATGCCGCGATAGCATCCTATTTCCATAAGCCTCTTGATATTGAGGGATACCTCCGTGCGAAGTTCGCCCTCAACGGTAACGTTATGGTCTATATATTCCCTTAGCTTGGAGACGGTAGTTTCGTCCAGGTCCTTGACGCGGGTATCGGGGTCTACGCCCGTCGCGGCAAGAATCTTCTGGGAAGTCTTGAGGCCTATTCCGTAGATATAGGTAAGGCCGATTTCAATTCTCTTCTCTCTGGGTAAATCCACACCGGCAATACGTGCCATAAGATTTGATTCCTCCGTTTAAATTTAACTTTTATTTGTTTTGTTTTGTATGTCAACCGCCGCGGCGCCTCCGCCCGTAAAATTCGGAATGTGGGCTCGGCTCTCCGCCGGAATTATTTTTGAATTTAAGGGCGAAAGATACCTGCGCCCCGCAATTTCTTAATTCTGTTCAAAGCTATGCGAGGGCGCTTAAAATAAGGCGCCCCTCTCAGCCCTGACGCTGTTTATGGCTCTTGTTCTTGGAACAGATAACCATAACTTTGCCGTTTCTTTTGATTATCTTGCACTTGTCGCACATAGGCTTTACAGAAGGTCTTACTTTCATGGTCTTTCTCCTTATAAAATGATTGTTTTCTCCCGCGGATTTTTTGCGCTTACAGCACGCAAAATCCCGTTATCGAGGTTACGATTTGCTGCGCCAGGTTATGCGCCCCTTGGTGAGGTCGTACGGGCTCATTTCAAGCTTCACCATATCGCCCTCTATAATTCTGATATAGTTCATGCGAAGCTTGCCTGAAATGTAAGCCGTAATCACATAACCGTTTGCGAGCTGTACTTTGAAATTGGCGTTGGGCAGACACTCTATAACCCTGCCTTCGGCTTCAATCACATCGTTTTTAGACACAAACCGATTCCTCCGCTAATTTTTTGGCGCGCCCGAAGGGGCTTCTGCGCCTGCGGCGCGGAACTTTTTCAGCGCCGTATAAACTTCGGTGTCAAACACCTTTCCGCCCGACGTAAGTTTTGCGGCGATTGTTTCCGCCTTTTCGGGCAGCAACCGGACATGTTTAACGCTCTTTTTCTTGGGGTCGGCCAACTTTTTATAGTTGCCGTCCGCAACAAGCACAAACCCGCCCGGCAGAACTTCCTTTATGAGATAATATCTGCCTTCGTCCCGTCCCTGCGTGCTCACGCACACCCCGCCGGGAACAGCTTCTATCCTTTTCATAAACCTGCCTTGCGCGCACAGCGGCGCGTCATAGGGTTAAAATCTCAACTCCGTCCTCTTTAATCAGCACGGTGTTTTCATAGTGGGCGGCGGGCAAACCGTCCATGGTGCGTATCGTCCACCCGTCAGAGGCGTCCTGCCACACCTTCCACGTTCCCATATTAATCATAGGTTCTATGCAGATGGTCATTCCCGCCTTCAGGCGTATGCCCGTGCCCCGTCTGCCGTAGTTGGGAACGGCGGGGTCTTCGTGCATATCCCTGCCTATTCCGTGCCCGGTGAGGGCGCGCACCACGCCGTAGCCGTTGGCCTCCGCATACGTCTGCACCGCATAGCCTATGTCGTACAGCGGCGTACCCGCCCGCAGGCCGTCTATAGCCTTAAAGAAGCACTCTTCGGTGACTTTGACCAGTCTGCGCTTTTCTTCGGATACGTTGCCGATTAAAAACGTTCTGGCCGCGTCGCCGTTGAAGCCGTTCTTTTCTACGGTGATGTCCACGCTTACTATGTCGCCGTCCACGATTATTTTATCATCGGACGGTATCCCGTGAACGACCACGTCGTTTACGGAGACGCACGCGCTTGCGGGGAAGCCCTCATAGCCGAGGCTGGAGGGATAAGCCCCGCAGGAGGTGACATACTTATAGACGAGTTCGTCTACCTCCTTTGTGGTCATTCCCGCTTTAATGTTTTTGCCGACAAACTCAAGCGTCTCTTTCACAATCCTGCAGGGTTCGCGCATAAGCTCTATTTCCTGCGGAGTTTTGATATGAATCATACTTATTTGCCGAACTTATCCAATTTTTCGCAAATCATTGCAAACACTTCTTGAGGAGAGGCGTTTCCGCACTCTATAGTAAGAAGCTTGCCCTGCGCGCTGTAGTAGTCTATCAGCGGCGCCGTCTGGGCGCTGTATGTTTCCAGCCTTGCGCCCACGGTGGCGGGGTTGTCGTCCTCCCTCCTGTACAGCGGCTTGCCGCACCTTTCGCAGGTAGTCTTACCGCCGAGGGTGGATATGTGATAACTCGCGCCGCAGCCGCACACGCGCCTGCCGCAGATTCTGTCCATCAGAAGGCTGCTGTCTACGGAGATATTCACGCAGACGTCCACCTTTGCAAATCCGTCAAGCTGTTCAGCCTGAAATATGTTGCGGGGGAAACCGTCCAGCATAAAGCCGCCGTTTACGTCCTCCCGTGAAAGTCTTTCCTTGACTATGTCGCAGGTGACTTCGTCGGGGACGAGCTTGCCGGCGTCTATATAGCTCTTTGCGAGCTTGCCTATCGGCGTTCCGCCCTTTATATTTTCCCTGAATATATCGCCCGTGGAGATGTGTACGAAGCCGTACTTCTTTTCAAGAAATGCCGCCTGCGTACCCTTGCCCGCGCCGGGCGCACCTAACAGAACTATGTTCATAACTTTTGCCTTTAAATTGCCCGGACGGTTTTCACCGCCCGATGGTTTCCAATCTGTCCACACAATTCGCCTATACCCGTTGCATAATGCGGGCAGTACAATGTAATGCGACGCATATATGCGACGTTTTCTCCCTCCGCCCTATCCGCCGCAGAGAAGCGAGCAGGACAAGGCGCGCGAGGAAAAACGAAACGGAATATTTTCCCGCTCATAGCCGTTGCATAGATGCGAGCAGTACGCGGAGCCGGCGGAAGTCGTGAAGGAGCTTACTTGGCGTAAGTGACTGAACGAACCCGTAACGGCGACAATGTAATGCGACGCATATATGCGACGGAGCGGC
>CBCPNE010000083.1:0-5485 GCA_965120435.1 uncultured Clostridia bacterium | reverse complement strand
CAAACGCTGTCTTATATCCTATATTTTGCCGGGTATCTGCCGTTTCCACCATTCTGGTGGACCCTCGGCAGGACTTGGCGTTTTGCGCCAAAGTTCGAACCGCACGTAGTTCTTGCGCGGCAAGGTCACCACGAAAAAACGGACAGCAAAATGTGCCCCACCGGGAATCTGCCGTTTCCCGCAAGCGGGAGCCCCACGGAAGAGCTTCGGAGCTGAAGCTCTTCGCGCGCACGCACGGAACCGATTAGACCAGGCAAGGGCACATTAAAACGGGCGGAGCAAATGCTCCGCCCGTTTAATATGGTGACCTTGCCGGGAATCGAACCCGGGATTGAGCCTTGAGAGGGCTCCGTCTTAGCCGCTTGACCACAAGGCCACATTTTTGACGGTTGTGATTATAACACACGTATTTGTCGTTTGGCAAGCAAAAATGCAGCCAAAATTCTTTTTTGTGTTCAATATCGTGCGCGTGCCGCATTATGTATGCGCGCCTGCCCTACGTCAGGCGTTCGCGCCCGCTGCGCCGCCGTCAAAATGCAACTCTTTCAGTGCGTTTGACGCCGAACAGTAAAGGAGGTGAAAAGATTGTGTTTTTCGCTTGACAAAAAAACATATATATTATAGAATAATCTGCGTTTGCGGATAGTTCGATATCTAACTTTTCCAGCGGCGTATCCTGCACCCTATTCGGGTGTTTTGCGGCGTTTTTTATTTGAAAGGAGAGAGCGGACCGATTTTGCGGCGGCGGACTGTACGCGGGCTAAAATTCAGGGAACTTACTATATTGGAGAACAAAAGACTTTTCGGCTTAATCTGCTACCTGAACAGGGAGATGACAAGGAGAAATATGGCCACGCTCTCTTCATTCGGGCTAACGGGGGCGCAGTTGCAGGCTCTTGTGTATGTCCACATAAGCGGCGCAGAGGGCAAAAGGGTCTGTCAGCGCGATATAGAGCGGGAACTCAATCTGCGGGCCTCGTCCGTATCTTCAATGCTGAATAATCTCACTACCTGCGGATACGTTACGCGCAGCCTTTCAGAAGGCGACGCGCGCGCAAAGTTTATAGAGCTTACGGAAAAGGGCGAAGAGCTTTGCCTTAAAAACCGCGAGCTTATGGACAGCTGCGACGCGCTCGTACAGTCGGCGCTGTCTGAAGAGGAGCAGGAACAGCTCAGGAATCTTATTATGAAGATTCTTGCGGATATAGATAACTGAGGGCCCTGAAGCGCGGCTTTCACGCAAAGTAAATCTATAAGGAGAATAAAACAGGAGTTAATCAGATGGTAAAGACACTTCTAAAGAGCGTAAAGCAGTATAAAACTGTATCAATTCTTACGCCCTTGGTTATGGTCGGCGAAGCCGCGATGGAAATTATCATACCGTTTATGATGCAGTATCTGCTTGCGGCCATAAAAGGTATGGAAGAAAGTTCGGGCTTCAACCTCGATATAGTCTGGTGGGGACTCGGTATGCTCGCCTGCGCGGCATTCGCACTGTTCTGCGGCGTTGTGGGCGGTAAGCTCGCCGCCAAGGCTTCGGCGGGGTTCGCGGCAAACCTTCGTTACGATATGTACGACAATATCCAGACGTACTCGTTTGCCAACATAGACAACTTTTCTACGGCCAGCCTAATAACAAGGATAACCACGGACGTGAGCAACGTGCAGCTTGCATATCAGATGTGCATAAGGATGCTCGTGCGCGCGCCTGTGCTGTTTGTGATGGCTATTATAATGTCTTTTGTAATCAACTCTATGATAGGCGGCATATTCGTAATCGCGGCGGTAGTGCTGGGTATTATCGTGACCATAATAATGGTAAAGGTGGCAAAGCCATTCCGTATAATGTTCAAAAAATACGATGATTTGAACCGCGTTGTGCAGGAGGACCTCACGGCGATAAGGGTTGTAAAGTCCTATGTGCGCGAAGAGTATGAAACGCAGAAGATGAGAAAGGCCGTCGGCGACGTGTACACATACGCCGTAAAGGCTGAAAAACTTCTCAACTACCTGATGCCCGTAGTTCAGTGCGTAATATATGCCGCTATGATAGTGCTTCTGCTCCTCGGCGGAAATATGATTATAGACAGAAACGGTCTTGAAATAGAAAACCTCACTGCGCTGTTGCAGTATATGATACAGATTCTCACGGCGATAATGCTTGTTGCAATGTGCCTTCAGTTCATATCCCTTTCAAGGGGTTCTATGGAGCGTATTGCACAGGTGCTTGAGGAAAAGACTACCCTCCCCAAGCCGCAGTCGCCCGTATATGAGGTCAAAGACGGCAGCATAGATTTTGACAACGTGTCAATGTCGTATATACAGAAGGCTGACGTCACCGTGCTGGACAACATAAACCTGCACATAAAGTCCGGTGAAACGATAGGAATAATAGGCGCAACCGGTTCGGGCAAGTCCTCGCTTGTGTCGCTGATTCCAAGGTTGTATGACGTGGCCTCCGGCTCTGTCAAAGTGGGCGGGGTGGACGTAAGAGAATACAATCTGGATAAGCTCCGTTCAAACGTGGCAATGGTTCTTCAGAAGAACGTACTCTTTTCAGGCACTGTCGCAGAAAACCTCAGGTGGGGCAACGAGAATGCCACCCAGGAGGAACTTGAAGAGGCCTGCCGCCAGGCGTGTGCAGACGAGTTCATACAGCAGCTCCCCGGCGGTTACAACTACGACCTCGGCCAGGGCGGCGTGAACGTCTCCGGCGGACAGAAGCAGAGGCTGTGCATAGCGCGCGCCCTGCTTATGAAGCCCAAGGTTATAATCTTTGACGACTCTACCTCGGCGGTCGACACCAAGACGGACGCTATGATAAGGCAGTCGCTGCGCACCCACGCGCCCGACGTGACCAAAATTATTATCGCACAGCGCTATGCCTCTGTGGAGGACGCGGACAGGATAATCGTCCTCGACGAAGGCAGGATAGTCGGCATAGGCACTCACGAAGAGCTGCTTAAAAATAATGCGATATATCAGGAAGTCTATGAGTCCCAGGTGAAGGGCAAGGAAGCCCCGGAGAGAGGTGAAGGCAATGGCTAAAAAGCTTAAAAAACCCTCGGTAAAAGAGCAGTACGCAAATCTTGACGACAATATGAAACGCCGCGTGCAGCAGCAAGGCACGGAAAACGGCCGCAGGGTGGCAAAGATTAAGGGGTCGGGGCCTGATAACCCGATGAAGGTGTTAAAAAGGCTTATGGGCTACACCTTTAAAAACAAATTTGCCGCCGCAATGCTTATTATCGCAATAATATTATCGTCGGCGGCAGGCGCGGTGGGCTCGTTCTTTATCACGTTCATAACCTCCGCTATAGATTCCGGCGAGTGGGCCATTCTCGTGATATGGGTAATAGTCGTTGCCTGCATATATGTCGTGGGCGCGGTCAGCACCTTTGCCTATACCAGAATTATGATGTATATAGCGCAGGGCGCGCTGCGGCGTATGCGCAACGAGATGTTCGAAAATATGCAGCGGCTGCCCTTGAGGTACTTCGACACCCACACCCACGGCGAACTTATGAGCCGCTACACCAACGACGTGGATACCCTCCGCCAGATGCTCTCGCAGTCTGTGCCCCAGATGATTTCTGCGGTGGTAACAATAGTTGTTGTGCTAGTGTGTATGATTTTCCTCAGCTTTACGCTCACTCTCGTTATGTTGGTAATACTCAGCATAAACGTAGTGTGCATAAAGGTTATCGGCGCAGAATCTTCAAAGCAGTTCTTAAAGCAGCAGGTATCCATAGGCAGGGTAAACGGATATGTGGAAGAAATGGTAGAGGGCCAGAAGGTAATCAAGGTGTTCTGCCACGAAAATAAAGCAAGAGAGGACTTCAGGGCCATAAACGAAGAGCTGCGCCTTAGCGGCACGCGGGCAAACTCGCTTACAAACGTACTCGGCCCCATATCAAATATACTCAGCTACTTCCAGTATGTGGTGGTGGCGATAGTGGGCGCTATACTGTTTGCCAGCCACAGCGTGGGTGCGCTTTCGCTCTACAGCGTGGCGTTCGGCAACGGTACGGGCGGATTTTCCACAACGGGTGCGGACATAGGCATACTGATAGTTTTTCTTATGCTTATTCGTTCGTTCAACCAGCCCGTGCAGCAGGTAACGCAGCAGTTCAACGCAATAGTAATGGGTCTTGCGGGCGCAGAGCGCATATTTGAAATTTTTGATACCCCGCACGAGGACCAGGGCGGCAATATTACCCTTGTCTACGGCGAGGGCGGCGTGGAAAAGTGGAGCTGGAAGAAGCCCGAAGAGGACGGCTCTTTCACCTATATCCCCCTCCGCGGCGACATACGCTTCAAGGACGTAATATTCGGCTACACGCAGGAAAAGATAATCTTAAAGGATATATCCCTGTATGCAAAGCCCGGCCAGAAGATTGCTTTCGTAGGCGCAACGGGCGCGGGCAAGACAACGATAACCAACCTTATAAACAGGTTTTACGACATCCAGTCCGGCTCTATAACATATGACGGGCTTGATATAAAGAGCATAAACAAGAACGATTTGCGCCGCTCGCTCGGCATTGTTTTGCAGGATACCCACCTTTTCACGGGCACTGTAATGGACAATATCCGTTACGGCAGACTGAACGCCACGGACGAAGAGTGCGTGGCCGCAGCAAAACTTGCAAATGCGGACTACTTTATCTCTCACCTGCCCGAAGGCTACCAGACGATGATAAAGGGCGACGGCGGCAACCTTTCCCAGGGACAGCGCCAGCTGCTCGCCATAGCCAGGGCGATGGTTTCCGAGTGCCCCGTGCTTATTCTGGACGAGGCAACCTCCTCCATAGATACCCGCACGGAAAAGCTTATAGAGCAGGGTATGGATAAACTTATGGAGGGCAGGACGGTATTCGTAATTGCCCACAGGCTGTCCACAGTGCGCAACAGTCAGGCTATAATGGTGCTTGACCACGGCAGAATAATAGAGCGCGGCACGCACGACCAGCTCATAGAGCAGAAAGGCGTGTACTATCAGCTGTACACGGGCGCGTTTGAGCTTGAGTAATAAAAAATTCCCGCTTAACGGCGGGAATTTTTTTAAGCTCCGCGCTATCGGAATTTATAAAAATACGCTTGCTATTATTCGAGGTTTAGAATATAATATTGCTATAATAATATATGGAGCAAAAAATGTTGAGCTATGTTTCAGCCAAAGAGGCTGCGGAAAAGTGGGGAATATCTCAGCGCAGAGTGGCTGTACTCTGCGCTGAAAATCGTATTGAAGGCGCAATGATGGTCGGTAATATGTGGATAATACCTGCAGTTGCCGAAAAGCCCGCCGATAGGCGGGCGACTCGTAACAGTGTGCCGAGAGTACCGCTAAAGCCGTTTGTAAAGTGGGCCGGAGGTAAAGGTAGGCTTGTAGAAGAAATAGAACAACTCATTCCGACAGGCGATAATATGCCAACAAGGTATGTTGAACCTATGGTGGGCGGAGGGGCTCTGCTTTTCAGTTTGT
>CBCPNE010000082.1:0-4679 GCA_965120435.1 uncultured Clostridia bacterium | reverse complement strand
CTACAAAGGAGAAGCTACCGAAGCAGGCTATTATCTGGAAAATCAAAAACAGAAGCGAGGTTATAAAGCCGATAACGAAGCCCTTCCACGGCGCGTACTCGCCCGTGCGCCACTGAATTTTTATATCGGTTGTGCCGAGTTTGCGCTTGCCGTCGTTTATCATAGTTTTTCTGTAAGCGGCCGCGCCGTTCTGCTTGCCGAACATAATGAATGCCGCGATGAGCAATCCCTCGCCCAATACCGTTGCTATGGCGGGCACGACAATATCGTCGTCATATGAAAAGAACAATATTATCGTTGTGGAGAACACGCACATCACTATGAACGGGAACGCCGCGCCCTTGAGCAAATCAAAAAATTCCCACAACGCTTTTTTGGCAATCTGCGACGGCGTTAATTTTATTTTATCGGGCTCTTTCTCCGCCGCGACGTTTTCGTTGGTGTTATCTTCCAAAGTGGTAAATCCCCCTTTCGCATAGAAATAAATCAAGAGGCTCGTCCCATTCGTCCTCTGTAAATTGGTCTGTAAGCTGAAAGCCGTAGCCCAGCCCGGCTTTAACGGTCTGCGCACCCTTGAGGTATCTGTCGTAAAAACCGCCGCCGTAGCCGAGGCGGTATCCCTTTGAATTTACAGCAAGCAGCGGCACAACGGTTACGTCCGCCGTACCCTCATACGCCTTGCCGCATGGCTCCTGTATGCCGTAAGCGCCCGCCGAGCAGGGGCCGTACGGTACGGGGACAATCTCCTTCCCCTCCACCCGCGGAAGAAAGACCTGCTTACCCTCCGAAAGAAGGAGCGAAATGAGCCCCTTTGTATCCGCCTCCGTGCCGAAGCTGTTGTATATAAAAAAGCTTTCGTAGCGGCCGAAAGCCGACATAAAACATTCGGCTATGGCCCTGTCGGCCTCTTCGCGCCTGACGCCTGAAAAGTACTTCCTGAGTATTTTGAATTTTTCCCGCAGTTCGTCCTTCATAGAGATGTACCAGATACGGTTCGGCCGCGCATATGCCTAAACGAAGTATATTTTTTCAGACCGCCGCGTGACCGAACAAAGAGCTTCGTAACTTATAGTGCCGCACAGCTTGGCATAGCTTTCCGCGTCGTCAAACACAAGCTTTACGTCCTCTTCCGCCTCCGAAACGAAGGCGTCCATGCACAGGTTTCCTTCGCCGAGAGGCACGGTGCGCGCAAAGCCGTCGGCATAGCCGAGGCGATAGGCCGAAAGTTTGCCGTAATTTTTTGCCGCGCGGGCGTATCCCGCCCCTCCGCCGGTAAAGATACCCGTCTGAACGCGGCGGGCATATACCTTGAGCGCAGGTTCAAGCCCGCTGCCCACAAAGCCCGACGGCGCATAGCCGTACATAGCTATTCCGCAGCGCACGCCGTCAAAGAGATATTCTCCGCCGAGGAATATTCCTCCGCTTGCCGCAAGGTGGGCGCAGGCCGACGGAAAGCGGTCTTTGACCAGCCCCGCCGCATTTCTGAACAGTTCAAGCTGGCGGCGGCTTGCACTTTGGCTGTCCGCAAGGTACAGGTGGCTGTACACCCCCGCCACTTCGCTCCCCTCTGCGGCGCGGAGTACTTCCACAAGTTCGTCCGGGTTGCAGCCGTAGCGGTTCATTCCCGTATTGACCTTTATATGGCAGCGCAGTCCCGCGGCAAGGCGGGCGGAGCGGACCCCGTTCACCGTAACTTCAAGCCCGTAAAAGCGGGCAAAGACGGCGTCCTCCGCGCAGGTGAGAGGCGTCAGCACGAGGACGGGCTTTGTTATGCCCGCAATCCTGAGCGCCGCGCCCTCCTCCGTTATGGCCACGCAGAAGCCGTCCGCAAACGGTTCTATATGGCGGCTGACCGCCTCCGCCCCGTGGCCGTAGGCGTCCGCCTTGACTACGGCGTAAAACCTGCGCCCGCAGGCAAGCCGCTTCATATACTTCAGGTTGCGCTCTATCGCGCCGAGATTTATTACCGAAATAGTTTTTTGCACCTATCCATTATATGAGGATGAGGCGCAAAACTGTCATAAACTGATTTTAACACAACGCGGGCGCGGTTGGCAATCATTTTGCATACGCACGCACGCGCGCGGCTATCTGCGGCGGGACGGGAGCTTTCTTATAACGGGAAGCACGCGCCACGCCACCACGGCGGCAAGAACGCTTAAGATTACGTCCTTGGGCATATAAATCAGATTGTAGTCCACAACGGCAAGCCGCAACCCCTCGTATCCGCTGAGCTGCCACACCGCTATAAAGTAGGCAACCCCCACCGCATAGTTTACGGCAAACGCGGCGAGCGCGGCAAATATCAGGCGTATCAGCCTGCACGGGGAGCTTCTGCCGACTATCAGACCTTCTGCGGCGGCAGCGGCTATAAAGCCGAGAATGTAGCCGAAAGACGGCCTGAGTACATAAGAAAAACCTCCGCCGGACGTAAAGACGGGCAAGCCTATGAGCCCCATAAAGGCATATACGGCCATCGCCGCCGAACCCTTTGCCGTGCCGAGGAGCAGCCCGGCGAGCACCGCAACGGCCGTCTGGAAAGTGAGCGGAACGAACGGGAACGGTATCTGTATGTATGCGCCCGCCACCATCAGCGCGGCAAACATCGCCACTTCCGCTATGTTCACCGCAGTTTTTATGCCGCGCCCGCGCGCCGTCGCATTGACGGGGCGCTGTACGCCATCCTTTTCATTATTTTCCATAGACCAATTATAACTGTGCACGGAAAAATTGTCAACCTGACCGCAAAGTCAAATGGCGTAAAGCCAAAAACGGGCGTATTGCCGCCCGTTTTTCACTGAAAAATATATCCGCCTGTGCCGTGATATGAAAAAGTATTAACCCGGTTTAACCAGGTGGGTGCGGCGAAGTGAAACATCAGACTTTCCGTAAACAGACCTTGCCTATTTCCACGAACAAACCGCTCCCTGAAATGTTCTGTGGATTACGAATTTCCCATACCACGAACACCGCAGACATCTGTCGCTTTTTTATTATTATACCACCCGCGGCGTGAAAAATCAACGGCAGGAGCATAAAAACAGCGGCAAATTGAAGGCAAATTTTTCCCGCGGCCGCGCAATTATATTCAAATGGCGGGCGCAAGCCGTATTTTGCTTGATTTTGGCAGGCAAAAGCCTTAAAATAAAAGGCGATACAAATAGCGAGGTAAAATTTTATGGAGTACATGACAGGCGAACTTTCAGACGGCACCACCCCCTACTCCGCCTTCGGGCAGAATGAGGGGAAGATTGTGTCGGTAAAAGGCGCCATTCACAACATAAGGGATATGAGCGACTTCGCCTTCATTATCCTGCGCACGGCGAGGGAACTGATACAGTGCGTATATTCCCCCGAATTTTCCGACTACCGCCTTGCGGCGGACGTTACCGAACAGGCCTCCGTAAAGGTCACGGGCAAGGTGGTGAAGAGCCAGACGCGCGACGGCAGCGAGAGATATGAATTGCAGATTCACGATATAGAAGTGCTGTCCGTGCCCGCCGCGGTGCCCCCCGTGGTGATTTCCAAAAAGCAGATTAACTGCGACCTCTCCGTCAACCTTGACTACCGCCCCGTAACGCTGCACAACCCCAAGGAGCGCGCCATATTCAAAATTCAGGAGGGCATACAGAAGGGCTTCCGCGACTACCTCTCGCTGAACGGATTTACGGAAATTCACAGCCCCAAAATCAACTTTGCGGGCGCAGAGGGCGGCACGAACGTGTTCAAGCTGGACTACTTCGGCAAGCAGGTCTTTCTTGCGCAGAGCCCCCAGCTGTACAAGCAGGCGCTTGTGCCCGTGTTTGAAAGAGTGTTTGAAGTGGGGCCCGTGTTCCGCGCCGAACACCACGACACGAGCAGGCACCTGAACGAATACATCTCAATGGACTTTGAAATGGGCTTTATAGACAGCTTTACGGACATTATGGAGATGGAGACGGGCGTTCTTAAATATATAATGGAACTCCTGAAGAGGGACTACGCCCCCGAAGTTGAACTTCTTAAGGCGGATATACCGCAGATTGACAAGATACCGTGCATACGCTTTAAAGACGCCAAGGAACTGTGCGTAAAGAAGCTGAAGAACATCACCGATATGAAGGACTTCGAGCCTGAGGAAGAGGCCTTTTTAGGCAAGTGGGCAAAACAGCAGTACGGCAGCGACTTTCTGTTCGTCACCCACTACCTCTCCAAAAAGAGGCCCTTCTACACGATGGACGACCCCGACGACCCCGAAGTCACGCTCTCGTTCGACCTGCTGTTCAGGGGAATAGAGATAACCTCCGGCGGACAGAGGATACACGACTACAATATGCAGGTTGAAAAAATGAAGCGGCTGGGGATGAATCCCGACGAATTTGATACCTACCTTATGCTGCACAAATACGGCGCTCCCCCCCACGGCGGGCTGGGCCTCGGCCTTGAAAGGCTTACTATGCACCTGTTAGGCTTCAGGAACGTGCGCAATGCGACGATGTTCCCCAGGGACATAAACCGCGTTACCCCGTAAGTCAGACCGACTGCGCAAAGGACCAATCTGCGCACAGAGAATATGCGGCTGCCGCCGTGCGGTATCAGAACACGGCGCAACATATCGGTCACATAAATTTAAACGAAAGTTTTAAGGGCACGGCCGCGCGGCCGTGTCCTTACTCTGTTTCAAACAACTGCCTCTGTGC
>CBCPNE010000081.1:0-6782 GCA_965120435.1 uncultured Clostridia bacterium | reverse complement strand
CGCCTTAAAAGGTCAGCTGCTGCACGCCTGCAGGATAGAGTTCAATCACCCGTCTACGGGGGAGAGAATGGCGTTTGAAGCGCCCCTCCCCGACTATTTCGAAGAGGTCTTAAAAAAATTGCGGCCGCAGGAACAATAAATTTTTTTTCTCATTCAAACGCTTGTAATCTGCGCCGCAAAATGCTATAATTTAACGCAGAAATCTTAAAAGGAGAATAAATTTTATGCCTGAAAAAAGGAAAGAAGAGAAGAGAACGCGCCGCCGCCGCGTCGTCGTGCAGCGTGAGAGGAGGGTAGACATAGTAAAGCTCTGCTCCTTTTGGGGTATCGCATTCGCCGCGCTGGTAATGTTTATCGGCTTCATAATATCGTTACTCAAGTTGCTTGATGTGTCAATCGGCGCGTTCAATACGATATACGGTATCTTCAACATGATATCCATGATAGCTCTGCTCATAGCCGTTGCCTTCCCCGCATACGGATATGTCCGCGGCAAGGGCAGGAACTGGAGAATACTCTACTGGGTAGTCCTTATTATGTACATATGCGGCTTAATAGGCATAGGCTTCATACTTTAAAATCAATTTTCAAAAACGGCTTGCTTTACTGCAAGCCGTTTTTTTCTTTACAAACCGCGCGTTTTTAATTATAATGTAAAAAACCGCGCCCGATTAAAAACGGCGCGCTTTACGGCAGGTAAATTATGGCAAAACCGCTTGTGGCTATAGTCGGCAGGCCTAACGTCGGCAAAAGCACCTTCTTCAACAAAGTTGCTGGCAGAAAAATTTCAATAACTGAGGATAGGCCGGGCGTCACGCGCGACCGCCTCTATGCCGACGCCGAGTGGCGGGGACGCGGATTTTCCATGGTGGACACGGGCGGCATAGAGCTTAAATCTCAGGACACTATGTGGAAAGAGATTAAAAAGCAGGCGGAAGTCGCTGTGGACACGGCGCAGGTTATACTGTTTTTTGTGGACGGAAAGGAGGGCCTCACCTCCTCCGACTACGACGTGGCGGATATGCTCCGCCGCAGCAAAAAACCGGTTATACTTGTCGTAAACAAGATAGACAACTACTCGCAGGACAAGCTCTTTGAATTTTACGCTCTCGGCCTCGGCGACCCGTATGCCGTCTCTTCGGAACACGGCACGGGTTTAGGCGACCTTCTGGACGAGGTGGTCAGCTACTTTGAAAAGTGCGCAGCCGAAGAGGACGACAGCATAAAAATAGCCGTAGTCGGCAAACCCAACGCGGGCAAGTCCAGCCTTGTAAACAGGCTGCTGGGCTTCGACCGCACAATCGTTACGGATATTGCCGGCACCACGCGCGACGCGATTGACACCCGCTTTACCGCGCCGGACGGCGGCGAATACACCATAATAGACACTGCGGGCATAAGAAAGAAGAGCAAGGTGGAGGACGACATAGAGTATTACTCCGTTATGCGCGCGTTTGACGCGGTGCGCCGTGCCGACGTGTGCCTTCTGGTGGTTGACAGTACGGAGGGGCTTACCGAACAGGACACAAAGATAATAGGCTACGTCCACGAACAGGGCAAGCCCTCCGTCGTAATAATGAACAAGTGGGACCTCATTGAAAAGGACGCAAACACAATAAATACCTTTCAGGCAAAGCTCAAGGAAGATTTGAAGTTTATGGACTACTTCCGTTCTCTGTACGTTTCCGCAAAGACGGGTCAGCGTGCGGACAGAATAATTGCCGCCGTAAAGGAAGTGTATGAAAATTCCCGCCGCAGAGTGCCTACAGGTATTCTGAACGACGTGATAAGTTCGGCGGTGCGCGCCAACGAGCCGCCCTCTTACAACGGCAGGCGTCTGAAGATTTATTACAGCACGCAGGTGAGCGAAGCTCCGCCCTCTTTCGCGCTGTTCGTAAACGACGGCAGGCTTCTGCACTTTTCTTACGAGCGCTTTCTGGAGAACACTCTGCGCTCTGCATTCGACTTTTCCGGCACGCCTATACGCCTTCTCACCCGCGATAAAAAGGAAGACGCCTGAACCCTGCGCGGCACACAGCCGCACATTATGATTGCAAATGGCGGTATTTGATATGGAATTTGATATAGCTGAAAAGTGGTACTATTTTTTAATCGCCGCCGTGGTTTGCTATATGGTGGGCTGCTTCAACTTTGCCGTTATAATCTCAAGTTTCAAGAACAGGGATATACGCGAACAGGGCAGCGGCAACCCCGGCACTATGAATATGATGCGCACCTTCGGGCTGAAGATAGGCATCATAAACTTTCTGTGCGACGCATTCAAGGGCGGTCTGCCCGTGCTTGCGGCATACTTCATCTTCCGCGACAGCGTGTTTGCCGGCACTGAAGTGTGCGTGGCGGACTTCGCCCGTTACTTCTTCGGCCTGTTCGTGGTAATCGGTCACATCTTCCCCGTAACTATGAAGTTCAGGGGCGGCAAGGGCATAGCGTCCACGCTCGGCCTGTTCTGGTTCTCGCTGGCTTGCGAGCAGTGGTGGAACGTGTTCATAGGCTTCGGAATACTCGTACTCGTCCTGCTGTACATTGCGCTTTCGGAGTGGGGCTCTATGGGGTCGCTGCTCGGCGTATCGGTATTTTCCATATGGCAGGCAGTCATATTCTTTTTAAGGTACGGAGAAATGCTCTCCAACGGCTGGGTGATAGTCTGCTTCCTGCTTCTGCTTGTCATAAACCTGTTCACGTGGATAGCTCACCACAAAAATCTGTACAAGCTTCTTGGCGGGGAAGAACACCGCACGTCCATAAAGCGTATGATTAAAAAATTCAACAAAAAACACAAATCAGCATAAAAAAATACCGTCGCTTTAATGCGGCGGTATCTGTTTTTTTACTGTTTGTCTTTCTTGTCGCCGTCCTCGCTCGTCATAGAGTTTATGCTGTATTCAATGGAGGGATTGACGTCAAGTATCGCCTGAACGAAGTCGCTGTACCACTCCGGCCTGACGACTATCACTATGAACGTTTCGTCCTTGAAAACGGCGCTCAGCTTGTTGGTCTTTCTGTCAAGCAGAATGGAATCTATCCTGGTTATGTCGTACTTGCTGGCAATAAAGCCGAAGCACGTTTTCAGCGTGGTTCCGTCCACCACATAGCGGGAGGAGATAAGCAGGGATATAAGTATTGCAAACAGCACCACGGTTACGATGGACATAACGATATATCTCAGTATTCTGAACGTGTCCATCGGCGTCTGTTCTGCGACGTCTTTAATTATCTGCCACAGGTTTACGGCAAACGCCGCCGCGCACAGCGCAAGGCAGATTATTATAAGCGACAGCACCAGGCGCGAAAATCTGTATTTAAAAACTTTCATAAAAAAATTATACAACACAGCCGCCCCAAAATCAACAAATTTGCCGCGCTGTAAATTTTTTAGCCGTCAAATCGTTGTGTATTTTGCGGTTTTGCGGTAAAATAGAAGGGTAATTCACATTAAGATGGAGAAAGGTTTATGATTAAACTTATCAAAGGCGGCGTCTACTATACCGAAGGCGGTCTTATAAAGGAGAACGCCGCATTTATGGTGGAGGCCAAAAAGCAGCTCGCCGTAAAGGGCACTATGGCGTATAAAATTCTCTCGGCGCACAACAAGGGCGACGATGAAAACCTCAGGATAAAGTTTGACGCGCTCGCCTCTCACGATATAACGTATGTGGGCATTATCCAGACGGCCAAAGCCTCAGGCCTGAAGGAATTTCCCCTTTCATACACGCTCACAAACTGCCACAACTCGCTGTGCGCGGTTGGCGGCACTATAAACGAGGACGACCACGTATTCGGCCTTTCCGCGGCAAAGAAGTACGGCGGCAATTACGTTCCGCCCCACCTTGCCGTAATACACCAGTATATGAGGGAGGCAGAGGCAAAATGCGGCGCAATGATACTCGGCTCGGACAGCCACACCCGCTACGGCGCGCTCGGCACGATGGCCGTGGGCGAGGGCGGACCGGAACTCGTTAAACAGCTGCTCGGCCAGACATACGACGTAAAGCGTCCAGAAGTTATAGCCGTGTATCTGCGCGGCAAGCTCAAAAAGGGCGTGGGCCCGCAGGACGTGGCAATAGCGCTTGTGGGCGCAACCTTCAAAAAGGGATTTGTAAAGAACAAGGTGCTTGAATTTATCGGCCCCGGAATAAAAAATCTCTCAATGGATTTCCGCCTCGGCATAGACGTAATGACTACGGAAACGACCTGCCTCTCCAGCATATGGGAAACGGACGAAACCACCCGCGAATTCTTTAAAATTCACGGCAGGGAGGGGGACTTCAAAGAACTCCACCCCGAAGAGCCCGCCTATTACGACGGCGCCGTCACGATAGACCTCTCCCGCATAGAGCCTATGATTGCGCTTCCCTTCCACCCGTCCAACGCATACAAGATAAGGGAAGTGATTGAAAACGCAAAAGATATTTTAGGCGAGGTGCAGGAGTACGGAAACAGGTTAAAGGGCAGTCAGACCTTCCGCCTTACAGATAAAATCAGGGACGGGAAAATCTATGTGGACCAGGGCGTCATTGCAGGCTGTGCGGGCGGTATGTATGAAAACATAGCCGAAGCCGCCGAAATTTTAAAGGGCAAGAGCTGCGGCAACGGCGAATTTTCTTTAAGCGTATATCCCCAAAGCCAGCCCGTGTTCAAGTGCCTTGTGGACAACGGATATATCTCTCAGCTTATGGGCGCTGGCGCAATAGTCAAAACGGCGTTCTGCGGTCCCTGCTTCGGCGCGGGTGACACCCCTGCGGACAACGGCCTCTCCATACGCCACACCACGCGCAACTTTGAAAACAGGGAGGGCTCCAAGCTCGGCGAGGGCCAGCTTGCGGCGGTTGCCCTTATGGACGCGCGCTCTATCGCGGCTACCGCGGCAAACGGCGGCGTACTCACCCCCGGGACTGAGGCTGAATATACCAAAAAGGTTAAGAAGTATTACTTCGACGCCTCCATATATGAAAAGCGCGTATATCGCGGCTGGGGCAGGGCGGAAAAGGACGCAAATCTTGTCTACGGCAACAACATTGCGGACTGGCCCGAACAGATTGCCCTTGCAAACAGCGTGCTTATGAAGGCGGTATCCGTACTCACCGACCCCGTGACCACCACGGACGAGCTTATCCCCTCCGGCGAAACTTCCAGCTACCGCTCCAACCCTATGCGCCTTGCGCAGTTTGCGCTCTCCCGCAAAGACCCCGCCTATGTTGGCAGGGCAAAGGAGGTTATGGCGCAGGAGGCGGCGAGGAGAGAGAGCGGCTCCCTGCCTGAAGAGGTACTCAAAGAGGTAGGCGTGAAGCTGGACGGCGATATAATGTACGGCAGTTGCGTGGTTGCGCGCAAACCGGGCGACGGCTCTGCAAGGGAGCAGGCGGCGTCCTGCCAGCGCGTACTCGGCGGAGTGGCCAACATTGCCACGGAATACGCCACCAAGCGCTACCGCTCCAACCTTATAAACTGGGGTATGCTGCCCCTCGTGTGCCGCAGCTTCGACTATCAGGTGGGCGACTATATCTATATAGAAAATATTGTGGGGCTTATCAAAGAGGGGGCAGACGTGGTGCCCGCGAAGCACATCTCAAACGGAAAGGTTAAAAACATTCAGCTTGAGCTGGGCTACCTCACTCCCGAAGAAAAGCAGATAATTCTTGCGGGCTGCCTCATAAATTACAACAAAAACAAGGCGGGCCTTTAACCTGCGGATATAAAATAAGACTGCGCGCTGTATTGCGCGCAGTCTTTGCTGTATCACTGCTTTGTTAAATATTTCTTTATGTCGGCTATGCCGCTTTCAATACTTTCAAGTTCTTTTATTACGTCGCTGTTATCTGCAATATTGCGTTCAGAAACTCCCAGAAGGTAATCGCAGGTCACTCCGAAAAACTGCGCAAGTCTTATTATGGCAACGCTGTCCGGGTTGGTCTTGCCCGTTTCGTAGTTGGAAAGAGTTTTCTGGTCAATCCCCGTGGCGGCTGATACGTCCACCTGCCGTAAATCTCTGTCTTCTCTCAGTTCGCGTATTCTGTTCATAGTAATATTTTACTCCTTAACGGTTAATTTACTATAAAATTAGTTCACCGGCTTGACTTACTAAAATTTTACTGTTATAATAGTTTTATAGAAAAATAATAGTAAACATAAAAGGAGAAAATTATGAAGAAGATTTTGTGTGCTTTGGCAGTGGTAATGTGCGGAGCAGCGCTCGTATTATCGGCCTGTGGCGGCAGCGGCGGGGACAACTCCGTTTCAGATAGCGACGATAGCAGACTTACCGAAGTTACAGCAACAGAGGCGTATAATGCACTTTCCGCAATTAAGCAAAAATTTCAGACTAATGTAGATTCCGACAGTTTCAATATGACGCTCGAAGGCGTTAAAACACTATCTGTTCAATATGCCGAAGAAGTGGACGGTGTAAGTGCATTGAATGAGTTTATCAATATCGAGGCGCAGTGCCTGTACGACGGCGAACATTTCTATGGCGACTATGATGAAAATTATGTGGAATATGCTGAAATAGGTACAGAGACGATTGGACGCTGGATGTATCGTGATACACAAAGCTGGTATTCGGATGAAAGCTTTGAAGTTGTTGAATCCGTGTCTGCATATGACAGCATATCAGAGGCTATAAACGATTATTTCTATGATGGTAAGAGCGTTGATACCTTATTCAGGGATATTTTTTATTATCTTGAAGATTTAATTGAACTTGGCGATACGACTACAGATATAGACGGTTTTGAATTTGATACAACGGTGAAGATGTATTT